>NZ_KV836163.1:0-48958 GCF_001838255.1 Corynebacterium sp. HMSC073B01
TGGCCACGCTGACCTCCGAATACATTACACACACACCACCCAAAGACACAAAACCCCAGGTAGATAGATCTGATCTAGGGTTTTCCTGTGCAGTAGAGCGACTTACCAGAAGCTGCCAGTCCTCTCCTTTGATGAAACCCAAGAAGAGCTACAGCTACTGTCCACGAAGTCTTCGGTGATAATCCTCGAAGGCTTCTCTGGAAGAATGTATTCGCTCCTTTCGCTGACTGTCCGTGGTTTTCCTGACAATGACTTCACGGTCGTAAAAATTCCGCTGGAATTCATCCTCCAGTCCGACCATGTCGGAAAGGCCACCGATGAAGGCATCATATTCACGGATAACGATTTCGTTTTGCCTATCTTCAACGGTGTAGAACACATTTGGGTTTTCAACCGTCAATCGGCCTGGCGTGCTCTGCGGGCTCACCCGCCGAGAAGCAACCTCACCCTGAAAATCGTGGGCTTGTTCGGAGCCCGTTTCTGACGCACGCTGAGACTTCTTCGAGAAACGTGCGATAATCCGACCCATCAACGAGCCTCCCCGTCCAGCACGGTTTTCATGTCTTGGACTCATCGCTACCACCTTTGCTTCGGCTTCTACGCTCCCTTTAAAACAACTAAGGCTCCGGACTGACCAGGAGTCAATGATTCTGAAATCATCATTCTCCTAGCTTGCCCGGAGCCTTAGCCCAGCTACCTAAAAAGAATCAAGCTGCATAAACACCAATTGATCTAGAGGCCAACAACGCACCTACACGGAGACCAACCAGCGCTTACACGAACTTCACACCAGCGAAGTTCTTCTTACCGCGGCGCAGCACAATCCACTTGCCATGCAGCATGTCCTCGGCAGCCGGCTCCCACGCTTCGTCCTCGATGCGCTGGTTATTGGCGTAGGCGCCACCTTCCTTAATGGTGCGGCGTGCCTCGCCCTTCGACTTGGCAAGACCCGCAGCAACGAGAAGGTCAACAGCAGTACGTGGCTCGCCTTCGGCAATCTCCGCAACCTCGGTCTCGGAAACGGCACCTGCCAGAGTGGCCTCATCCAACTCGGTCAGCTCCGCGCGTCCAAACAGCGCCTGCGCCGCCAACTCGACAGCCTTGGTGGCCTCTTCGCCGTGAACCAGGTTGGTCATCTCCTGCGCCAGACGACGCTGCGCTTCACGCTTGAATGGACGCTCCGCAACAGCGACCTCGTACTCCGCAATTTCCTCCTGAGTCAGGAAGGTGAACCAACGCAGGTAGTCAATAACAACCGAGTCACCGGCATTGAGGAAGTACTGGTACCAGGAGTACGGCGAGGTCTTCTCAGCATCCAGCCACAACTTGCCACCACCGGTGGACTTACCGAACTTCTGACCTTGCGCATCAGTCACCAGCGGCACGGTCAGGCCGTGCACCTTGGCACCGTCGATACGCCTGTTCAAATCGACACCAGAGACGATGTTGCCCCACTGATCGCCGCCGCCAATCTGCAGCACGCAATCGTAGTTGCGGCGCAGCTGCACGTAGTCGTTGGACTGCAGCAGCATGTAGGAAAACTCGGTGTAGGAGATACCGTCAGACTCGAGGCGACGCTTCACAGTGTCGCGATCGAGCATGGTGTTGAGGGAGAAGTTCTTGCCGACATCGCGAAGGAAGTCAATGACGGACATGTTCATAGTCCAGTCCGCATTATTGACCATTGTCGCCGGGGCATCGCCCTCAAAGTCAATGAAACGACGCAGCTGGCCCTTGATGGCCTCCAGGTTGTGCTCAATAGTGTCCTGGCTGAGCATCGAACGCTCACCGACATCACGCGGATCGCCAATGAAGCCCGTGGCGCCACCGGCCAGCGCAATTGGGTGGTGACCGGCCAGCTGGAAACGACGCAACATAATCATCGGAACCAGGTGGCCCGCGTGCAGCGAATCGCCCGTTGGGTCAAAACCGCAATACAGAGTAATGGGGTTTTCGCACGCCTCACGCAGCGCGTCAACATCGGTGGACTGATTAATCAGGCCACGCCACTGTAGTTCGTCGATAATGTTCTGTTCAGTCACGTCCCCTATCGTAACGTCTCGCTTGCCGACGTTCACCGCGAGGGTGACCTAGAACTCCTCAACGGCCTTCTTGTGGCGCCGATAGGCTGAGACGGAATCGTCCGGAAGCCACAGCCGCCAAGGCCGATTCGCCGCTCGCCGAACGCCCACACGCGGGCCCGCGTGGATGTCTTTATCCGGGTTGATGCTCTCTGGCTGCGCCACGAACACGCGTGACGACGGATCCAGCGCATCTGCCCCATAGTCATTTAAGTCAAGGCCAAGCGCCTGACCAACATTGCCCGGACCACGTCCGAGACCCGCAACCGCAGGTTTTTCACCGCGGCGACGGCGCACCGCATCCAGGCCCTGCTCAATGCGTACGGAGCGGACTAATACTCCCCCGCCCGTGCCGTCCGTAGCGCTGGTGATGTTGGCGCAAAAGTGGATGCCATAGGAGCGGTAGATATACCAATGCCCCGCCGGGCCAAACATGGCGCGATTGCGTGCGGTTGGCCCCATGAAGCAGTGCGCGGCCGGGTCAGGATAGCGCTGGTCAACTGGGCCACCATAGGCCTCGACCTCCGTGATGGTGGCGATAACATGCTCGGCGGGGATGACAATTACGCAGCCGAGCAGCGTCTTCGCAGCCTCAATCGGAGCTCCCGACAGCACAGTGCGGTCGAGGACGCTGTAGCCGTCGGGAAGCGGGAAAGGCAATTACTTGTCCCAGGCGATAGCTTCGTCGGAAAGCATGACCGGAATGCCTTCGTCGATGCGGTAGGCGATCTTTAGGCGAGGATTGACCAGCACCTGCTCGTCTTCGAGGTATTCAAGCGGCCCCTTGTCACGCGGGCAAGCGAGGATTTCAAGGAGTTTCGGATCAAGGCTCATAGTCCACTACCTTACCGAACTGAATTGCCAGGGTGTCACGCTGACCTTCCAAAGCAATCAGGTTGTCCTGACCGATTGCATCCTGGATCTTCTGAACCGCGGAATGCAACAGGTCGATGGACTCCCGCGCCGGATTCTCGGCCTTGTGACGCAGACGCTCCGGGACCGCGAGGTAGGAGTTGACTGTCTGCGGCAAGTACTCCTGGATAATGCCGCCGATGACCACCTTCTGCTCGGGATAATCTTTGAGGTACTTCCACTCGCTCAGGACGGATTCCAGCGTCGCACCCAGGTCATTTGCGGCGTTGCCAAGAGCTTCGCCAGGCTGGGCATCGAAAAGCCTGCCCAATGTCCGGTGAAGATTCCTACGCAGCTCAGATGGATTGAGCGGGCGACGCTGTGGGACCTCAGGCTTCGGCGCCGAGCTAACGGACTTCTGAGCCCCTTTGCTCTGCCTCGGCAACAAAGCAACCGACGCGCCCCAGGCGGCAATCGCAACAACCGGCCACAGGAAACCAAGCCCCACGGTCAGGTGCAGCAGCACGACGGCGATGGCAAGGATGAGCCCGACAATGTTGGCGGGACTGTTGAGAAAGCCACCGCCAGAAGAAGTGCCGGAGGATTTACTGGTAGCCACGAATCTCCTTGAACACATCAGCAAGCTCGGTCTCACGGGATTCAAAGACCTTACCACCAGTCAGGTTCGCAAGTTCCTGCATTTCTCCCGGATCCGCCTCTCCATAGCGGATGACGAATACCGGCGGCAGATTCCCGCCCTTGGACTGGTAGAAATCACGGAATTCCGCAAAGCTCTTGCCCGACGTCACCTGACCATCGGTCAACACCACGATAGACGGGATGGAGTTCTTATCCGAGCTGCCGAGAAGGTCGAAGGCCTGAATCAGTGCGTCGTAAAGCGCCGTCTCGCCCTCTGCGTACAGACCATCGACGGCGGCGGTGAGCTGCGCGCGCGATTCCGGGCCGTCAATTGTCGTGGTCGTGGGCTCGCCGACGCTCGTACTGAACGGCAGGATCGTCGCGATCTCACGGTTTCGCAATCCCACGCTTCCCGTTTCGGTGCGTGCACTGCCGTCGACGATTGCGCGCATTGTCGCCTGTAGATCAGCGATGCGCTCCCCGAACATTGAACCGGAAGTGTCGAGAACAAAGACCGACTCTCCGGGCACGCGCAGGTCATTGTCGTACGCCTCGATGAGACGATCCGTGACTGCGCGATCACCCGGGAACGGCAGCTCGATAATGACGCTGTTGGTCATGCTTTCCGGCAGGTTGGCGTCATCGGAGACCGGGCGAAGGAAGTGGTCGGCGAGAACCTGCGAGTTCGCTTCCAGCCACTGCCCGAGTGCCTCCGTCTGCCGCGCGGCAAGGTCGTTAGCCGGCTGAGCTAGTGGCGTCAGCGGGTAATCCGCACTGATGACACCGTCGCTCGGAACAACAACTTCCAGGTCAGCGCCCTCTTTATTCATCTGCTGCAACACAGCTTCATAGTTGATGAGCGCGTCGACGGAGTCCGGCTCATCCAGGAACTTGTCGCGCAGCCACCCCGACGAACCCGAGGTCATCTTCTGCCCCTCGAAGAACTTCTGCAGTTCAGGCGTGGTGCGGTTGATATCCCCCGTAGTCAGCGCCGATCCGGTGTCGGCGAACGCGGTCGCAACCGACACCACACCGGAAAAGCCCGAGTTCGATTCCGCGGGGTTGGTCATGCCGTAGGCCAATTTGCCTGACGACGCAGCCTCCGCGATCTCAGCCCACGTCGGCTGCTTGGTATCCCAACCGAGCTCCCGAGCCTTCGCCGAATGGATACCGAACGCTACGGGTGAGGTGGCGACTTTCTTGGCTTCGCCCAGCTTGTCAGCCCCACCGAGCAGATCAACGTACCGGTTGGTAGCAAACCAAGTGGCGTCAAATTGGTTGTCGAATTCGCCTGAGACAAGCGCGTGGCTGTTCTTCACGGTGCCGTCGAGAAGCTCAAGGTTAATAGTAAAACCGAGGTCGTCGGAGGCCTTTTGCATCAGTGGCTGGAGCTCTGCAAGCTCCGTGGCCCCGGCGATGCGCATAGTCGAGCCCTTGAGGTCAGAATCGACGTCGACTTTGTTGGTCTTCTCCCCGTCGGAGCCCAGCGGCAGGTTCAGGCCACCGTCGGAGCAGGCCGCGGCAGCGAAGATGCCGAGCACACCGACGAGGCCAAGAAGCATTTTGCGGAGGGCAGTTAGTGCCTTATACATGTTCATTCGGCTTTACCCCTCTTCCGTTTCCGGCCTCGGCGGGCTCTGGTATCCACGGGAAACACCCTCAATAAGCTGCTCGAGGATGTCGAAACTCGGCGGATCAATGGAGTCCACAAAATCGGTGGAAACCTCCTGGCCCGTCTTCAACTGCGTCTGGAATTCCTCCATCGCCTCAGGCTGGCTGGAGCGGTAACCGTGCTTGGCCGCCAGCTTCTGAAGCTCAGGGTCTTCGGCGAGGAGCCGTGCGACCGCAGCTCCATTGTCGTTAAAACCCAGCGCCACGTGAGTACTCAGAATCGTCGGCGATGGATACGCCAGGCGCATTTCCGGCTTCAACCGGCTGTTCGGGGCACTGTTCTCCCCCAGGAACTGCGACTCGTAAACCATCACCATTGGCTTCGAACCGACACCCTGCGAGAGGTAGTCCGAAAATGGACCAGCCGACGAGGATTCCGTGTACCCCTGGCCGGTGAACAGAGGGGTGAGCTCCGGCAAGACCGCATTGACCTGCCCACTGTCAGACACAATCCGGCCTTCATTGGTAATCCAAGACATGAGCGACAAGTACATCGCGGCCGAGTTCGACGAACGAATGTCCGTCGTGGACATCTGCACCGTGCGCGGCGACGGATAATCGTTCTCCGCGAAGTCACGCCAGCGGACATTGTCGTGCTGCATCGTGGCCAGCGCTGCCATATCTACCTGCCACGCAGTGCCCTGTTGACGAGCAACATTTTCCCGCGCCAATGCCTGCAAGATGTTGTCGAAAGTAGCGATCGCCATCGGTGTGTAGAAGACGTCGTACCGCTCAGCGCCGCTCATTTTCTCGGCAATTTTCTCCGCTGCCGGTGCCGACGACGGGAATGCCAAGTCGAAGGAATCCAGATCCACATCCGTGGCCATCCGACGCGAACCCGCCGTCTTTACTTCCACCACATAGCCGTGAGAGGCAAGAGCCTTCTGGACCTCTTTGTCTTCGAAGAAGGGCTTTTTCTCAGAGCCAACAATCGCCTTGACGACGGTCTTTTCACCACCGAAGAAATCACGGTTTCCTCCGGAGCTGCCACCAGAAAAACCTGGAATACTACCGCCGCGACCGACATAGACTGCAACAGCCGCGATGACAATCAAAATGACTGCAAGAATTGCCCCCGGGCCCATGCACCCTTTCTTGCTACCACTCTGATTTTTATTTTTATCTCGTGAGCTGCGATTTCCACCGCTCGACCGCGTACTTTCCGCCATGAAATTATGGTAAGAGACCCGGCCAAACCTGGCAACAGATATAGAAATAATCAGTAATCTGCGTCACTTCGGGGGGGGGGCACCCTGGCATTACAAGGTTACTGGTGGCGTCGGATCGATCCGAGTTACTGACTGCGTTTATGACTGGCGGCGGCGGGTCAATCCGAGTTACTGACTACGTTTATGACAAAAATGGCCCGAAAAATGGCCTGAAAGTGTCATAAACTTACACAGTTTCACATTTGCAGCCCGTATTCGCACGTGGAGCCCGTAATTTTTCGGGTTGCCAGTTATCGGGTTGCTAGTTACCGGGTCATCAGTTGTCGGGTTGCTGGTTTTTCTACTCCCCCCCCCCCCGGGCTGTAAAAAATCGGCGTGCGGTCGATTGACCGCACACCGATTAATTAGCTGCGTTAGCTGGGCTAGCAGGTTTGCTAGCTCTAGCAGCTTTAGCCGCGAACCGGCTTTTCAGCCCACTGCTTTAGCTCAGTGTTCTTCTCGTCGACACGAGCGAGTTGCTCTGCAACACGGACACCCGCGGTGCCACCACGGGTGTCGCGGGAAGCGACAGCGCCGTCGATAGTAAGCACTTCGCGGACCTTCGGAGTCAGTGCCGGGTGGACACCGGCGAGGTCCTCGTCGGAAAGCTCGTCCAGACCGATACCGCCCTTGGACTCTGCAATGCGGACGCACTGGCCGGATGCCTCGTGAGCATCACGGAAAGGTACGCCTTCGCGGACCAGCCATTCAGCCAGGTCAGTGGCCAGGGTGTAGCCTGCCGGAGCGAGCTCGCGCAGACGATCCTCGTGGAAGGTCAGCGTTGCCACCAGACCGGTCAATGCCGGCAGCAGCAGGGTCAGCTGCTCGACCGAGTCCACCAAAGGCTCCTTGTCCTCCTGGAGGTCACGGTTGTAAGCCAGCGGCTGAGCCTTCAGCGTGGCCATGAGCCCTGCAAGATTACCAATCAGACGACCGGTCTTACCGCGAGTCAGCTCTGCCACGTCTGGGTTCTTCTTCTGCGGCATGATGGAGGAGCCAGTCGACCAGGCATCAGCCAGAGTGACGTAGCCGTACTCAGGGGTAGCCCAGTAGATGATTTCCTCTGCCAGACGAGACATGTCCACGGCAATCTGGGCGAAGACGAATGCCGCCTCAGAGGCGAAATCACGCGAAGAGGTGCCGTCAATGGAGTTGTCCGTGGCAGAGTCGAAGCCGAGCTCCTCAGCGATGGCCTCCGGATCCAAGTGCAGCGAGGATCCTGCCAGCGCACCAGAGCCGTACGGGGATACAGCCAAACGACGGTCGAGATCGCGGATGCGGTCGAGATCACGCAGCAGCGGATGCGCATGTGCCAGCAACTGGTGCGCCAGCAGCACCGGCTGAGCCGCCTGAGAGTGAGTCTTGCCCGGCATGATGGCATCCGGATGTGCCTTGGACTGAGCAACCAGGGCGCCGACCAGGTCCGTGACATCCAGTGCGATACCGCGGACGGCATCGCGCAGCCACATGCGGAACAAGGTTGCCACCTGGTCATTGCGGGAACGACCAGCGCGCAGGCGACCACCGACCTCCGGGCCGACGCGATCAATCAGACCGCGCTCCATGGCACCATGGACGTCCTCATCCGTCGGCTCTGGACCAAACTCGCCGGAGGCAACGTCGCGGCCGAGCTGATCAAGGCCTGCAATCATGGTGTCAAAGTCGGCATCGCTGAGCAGCCCGCGAGCATGCAGCACTCGGGCGTGGGCCTTGGACGCAAGAACGTCGTAAGGCGCGAGCACCCAGTCAAAATGGGTGGACTTGCTCAATGCGGCCATCGCCTCGGACGGGCCACCGGCAAAGCGGCCGCCCCACAGGGAGCCTTCGTTGGTACCGTGCTTTTCGACCATTGTCTTTTCCAATAGGCCTTTCGCTCTAGTCGCTCTGGAGAATCTTTACAGGTTGAAGTCGCGCTTTGCGGCCATCTTCGAGGACAGGCCGTGCAGCTCGACGAAGCCGCGAGCCAGGGTCTGGTCGAAGGTGTCGCCCTCGTCGTAGGTAGCCAGGTTGAAGTCGTACAGCGAGGTGTTCGAACGACGACCGTTGACGTTGCAGTGACCTGCGTGCATGACCATGCGGATGTCACCGGAAACGCCCTTCTGGGACTCCTCGATGAAGGCATCCAGCGCGCGCTTCAGCGGCGAGAACCACAGGCCGTCGTAGACCAGGTTGGCCCACTCGCCCTCGACCTGGCGCTTGTAACGAGCCAGCTCACGCTCAACGGTGACGTCCTCGAGCGCTGCGTGTGCGGTCATGATGGCAATTGCGCCCGGAGCCTCGTAAATCTCGCGGGACTTAATGCCGACCAGGCGGTCTTCAACCATGTCCAGACGACCGATGCCCTGAGCACCAGCGCGGCGGTTCATCTCTTCGATGGCCTCAAGCACGGAAACCTTCTTGCCGTCGATGGCAGTCGGCTTACCGTCCTCGAAGGAGATGATGACCTCGTCCGGGGAGCTGAAGTTCAGGGTCGGATCCTCGGTGTACGCGTAGACATCCTTGGTTGGTGCGTTCCACAGGTCCTCCAGGTAGCCGGTCTCAATGGCGCGACCGAAGAGGTTCTGGTCAATGGAGAACGGGGAGGACTTGGACTGCTCAATTGGCAGACCCTTCTCCTCAGCGAAGGCAATAGCCTTGTCGCGGGTCCAAGCGAAGTCACGAGCCGGTGCAATAATCTTCAGATCCGGGGCGGTGTTGGCGAAACCAACCTCGAAACGGACCTGGTCATTGCCCTTACCGGTGCAGCCGTGTGCGACGTGAGTGCCACCGAACTCCTCTGCGGCCTTCGCCATGTGCTTAACAATCAGCGGGCGAGACAGTGCAGAAACCAGCGGGTACTGCTTCATGTAGAGACCATTGGCCTTAATGGTCGGCAGGCAGTACTCCTCGGCGAACTCGTCCTTAGCGTCGACAACGACAGCTTCGACAGCGCCGGCGTCCAGAGCGCGCTGACGCACGGACTCCATGTCCTCGCCGCCCTGTCCGACATCGATGGAAACTGCGACGACCTCGCCGTCGGTCATTTCCTTGAGGTACGGAATAGCAACGGTGGTGTCGAGGCCACCAGAGTAAGCAAGAATAACCCGGTTGGTCATAGGGTAAGCGCTCCTTTAATCGGTGCTTTAAAGCATTTCGTGGAATAGTTTACTGGTTCGTTCCGGCGGCTAGACGCTGGGCTAGGTCAGCGCCGGAAAGTGGTTCTCTAGCCAGGCACATTACGGTGTCATCTCCCGCAATTGTGCCAACGATTTCTTTGAGTCCCGCACGGTCAATCACACTGGCTAGATACTGTGCGGCTCCCGGTGGTGTACGCACAACCGCGATGGTGCCCGAATGATCAATGGAGACCAGCAGCTCGTCTAAAACGCGCCGCATCCTGGCCACTGCCCCGCTGGAGACAGCGAGTGCATCTTCGACGATGGAATACCGCGAACCGTTGGCTCCATCGCGAATCTTTCGGGCTCCCAGCTCATCGAGGTCTCTGGACAACGTCGCCTGCGCAATCTCAATGCCTTCGTCGGCAAGCAGCTCGACGAGCTGAACCTGACTGGACACGTGATGCTGCGCCAGCAGGTCAGCGATGCGCGTCTGCCTAGCTGTGCGAGAACCTGGTTGTGCTGCGGTCATGACCTTACTGCCTCTCCACCAGCCAGGTCAGCAACGCCTTCTGAGCGTGCATGCGGTTTTCCGCCTCGTCGAAGACTACCGACTGCGGGCCATCGATGACCTCGGCGGTAACTTCGTTGCCGCGGTATGCCGGCAGGCAGTGCAGGAAGATGGCATCCTCATTTGCCTTGGCCATCAGCTCAGCGTTGACCTGGTACGGCAGGAACGGAGTACGACGATCCAAGCCGTCGTTCTCCTGCCCCATGCTGACCCAGGTATCGGTGATGACAACGTCGGCACCGGCAATGGCCTCATCGACGTCCGCGGTCACGGACACGACCGCTCCGGTCTGTTCCGCGACCTTCTTGGCACGGTCGACGTAGACCTGCTCCGGCTGGAAGTCCTCCGGTGCACAGATGGTGACGTCCAGACCTGCGGTGGCGAAGCCCACAAGGTAGGAGTTGGCCATGTTGTTGGCACCATCGCCGAAGTACACAGCCTTCTTGCCACGCAGTCCCGTCTGGCCTTCCTCCGGGCACTTGTGCTCGATGATGGTCTGCAGGTCAGCGAGAATCTGGCACGGGTGGAACTCGTCGGAAAGCGCATTGACAATCGGCACCGTCGCGGTCTCAGACATGGCCTCCAGCCCTGACTGCGCGTAGGTGCGCCAGACAATTGCCGAGACAAAGCGGCTGAGCACAGCAGCGGTGTCCTGGTAGGTTTCGCCCTTGCCCATCTGCGAGTTACCGGTTTCGACCACAATCGCGTTGCCGCCCAGAGCTGCGATACCAGCGTCGAAGGAGAAACGGGTACGAGTCGACGTCTTGTCGAACAGCACCGCAACCGACTGTGGCCCCTCAAACGGACGTCGGGAGTACGGCGCTACCTTCAGCTCTGCAGCCAACTGCAGCACCTCAGCCTGCTCCTGTGGAGTCAGGTCATCATCGGCGAGAAAATGACGGAGCATCAGTTTCTAATTCCTTCCTTTGTTGGCGACAGCCTCAACGGCGTCGTTCAGGCAGGCATCAATCAACTCGACGGCGCGGTTGACTTCCTCATCGCTGAGGTTCAACGGCGGCACAATACGCAGCACATTCGCCTGCGGAGCGTTCAGAATGACACCACGTTCATAACCGGCGTTAACCGCTTCCTTCGCCAGGTTCTCGCGCAGCACCAGTCCAAGCATGAAGCCGCGACCACGCACGTGATCGACATGGCTTAACGACGCGAGCTTGCGAGCCAGGACCTTGCCCTTCTCGGTGACTCGATTGAGCAGCTTTTCTTCTTCCAGCGTCTCGATGACGGCCAGGCCGGCAGCGGCACAGACCGGATTGCCACCAAAGGTGGTGCCGTGCGCACCAGGAGTAAACAGTTCCGCTGCGCGGCCGTTGGCGATGACAGCACCCAGCGGCAGGCCGCCGCCGAGCCCCTTCGCCAGGGTCATAACATCCGGCACGATGCCATCGTGCTGGTGGGCAAACCACTGGCCGGTACGGCCGATGCCGGTCTGTACTTCGTCGACAATCATGAGAACGTCGAAGCGCTTGGTCAGTTCGCGGACGGCAGCGAGGTATCCCTCTGGCGGTGCGACCACACCGGTCTCACCCTGAATTGGTTCCAGAATCACCGCAGCGACACCCAACGGATCGGATTCGATGGTCTTGGTGAGGAAGTCAATGTCACCGTACGGCACGAACTCGACTCCACCCGGCATCGGTTCGAACGGGGTGCGCTTGTCGGGCTGACCGGTCATGGCAAGTGCGCCCATGGTACGGCCGTGGAACCCGTGGTGGGTAGCGATAATGCGATTGCGCCCCGTCAACCGCGCCAGCTTGAACGCGGCTTCATTGGCCTCAGTGCCGGAGTTGCAGAACATAACTCGGGTGTCATCAGTGTCCCAGCCAGTGAGCTCAATGAGCTTCTCGCCCAGTGCCAACGGTGGCTCAGAGGCGAAGATGTTGGACACGTGCCCCATCGTGGAAATCTGCTTGGACACAGCTTCCACGATGGCCGGATGTGCGTGACCCAACGCGTTGACTGCAATACCGGCGAGCAGGTCCAGGTATTCCTTGCCCTCGGAATCCGTGACAATAGCGCCCTTACCCTGCACAAGCTCAATGCGCGGCGTGCCGTAATTGTTCATCATCGTGTGTTGCCACTGCTGCTTGAAGTCGCTCATGTCGTCTTTCGACCTGCCTAACGTGTGTAGCTAAATTCTTGTCAGTCTTTTCTGCCTTATCCGGGCTCTACCATTGTGCCGATACCGCCGGAAGTCATCAGCTCCAGCAGCACCGAGTGTGGCTGGCGGCCGTCGATAACGTGGGCTGCAGGCACTCCCCGATCTACTGCGTTCAGGCAGGACTCCATCTTCGGAATCATTCCGGAATCCAGCGTCGGAAGGATTTCTCGCAGATGCGAAGTGGAAATCCTCGACACCAGCGAATCGCGGTTCGGCCAATCCGTGTAGAGACCCTCGACATTAGTCAGAATCACCAAACGGTTCGCGTTAATTGCCGATGCCAGTGCACCTGCTGCCGTGTCGGCGTTGATGTTGTAGACCTCTTTGCCATCAGCGGACGGCGCAATCGTAGAGACCACCGGAATACGTCCGGCATCAATCAGGTCTAACAGCGTTTCCGAGTGCACCTCGGTGATATTGCCAACCAGCCCGATATCTGTCTCCTTGCCACCGACATTTACCGTGCGTCGAGTACCGGTGAACAGGCCACCGTCCTCACCAGAGGTACCCACTGCATAGGGGCCGTAGGCGTTGATGAGGTTCACCAGTTCGCGGCCGACCTGCCCGAAGAGCACCATGCGGACAATTTCCATGACCTCCGGAGTCGTGACGCGGAAACCGCCTCGGAACTCTCCCTCCAGCCCCAGGCGCTTGAGCATCGACGAAATCTGGGGGCCGCCACCATGGACAACCACCGGCTTGACACCCACGGTGCGCAGGAAAACCATGTCCTGCGCGAAGGCCTTCTTCAGTTTCAGGTCGGTCATCGCGTTACCGCCGTACTTGACCACCACAATCTTGTCGCGGTGGTGCTGCAGCCACGGC
The DNA here is from genome assembly GCF_001838255.1 of Corynebacterium sp. HMSC073B01. Taxonomy (NCBI): domain Bacteria; kingdom Bacillati; phylum Actinomycetota; class Actinomycetes; order Mycobacteriales; family Corynebacteriaceae; genus Corynebacterium; species Corynebacterium sp. HMSC073B01. The sequence continues at coordinate 13,122 of NZ_KV836163.1, forward strand.
AGTGCTTCCGCCAGCACATGTGCCCGCTGCTCGAAGGACAGCCCTTCGGTCAACTGGTGAACCATTGCAGAGTCTCCTCAAAACCTTTACGACGAATAAGCCGAGTTGATGTGAACGTAGTCGTGGGAAAGGTCAGTCGTACGAATCGTGGCCTCTTCCGGATTACCAGTACCGAGGTCAACCTCAACGGCAATGTCCTTGCCGGAGAGATCCACTTCACGTGCATCTGGCGTGCCACCGGTATCGCGACAGACTACGTGACCATTGAAGGAAACCGTGATGTGCTCCGGATCCATATCCACCGGCGCAGTGCCGACAGCCGCCAGCACACGACCCCAGTTCGGGTCCGAACCGAACATCGCACACTTGAAGAGGTTGTCGCGGCCGATAATTCGAGCAGCTACCAGGGCATCTTCCGCGCCACCGGTGCCACGCACGGTCACGGACACACGCTTGGTCACACCTTCGGCGTCCGACTGCATCTGGCGTGCGATGGAATCACACACACTGAGCACTGCCTGGTCGAGCTCCTCCTGCGAGGGCTTCACACCAGAGGCGCCGTTAGCCAAGATGATGACGGTGTCATTGGTGGATGTGGAGCCATCAATATCTAGGCGGTTAAACGTAACCTCACTAGCCTTGGCAATAGCCTCGTGCGCCATTTCTGCGCTTACCGACGCATCCGTCGTAATCACACCGAGCATCGTGGCCATCGACGGGCTAATCATGCCAACACCCTTGCCCATAGCGCCGACAGTGAATCCGTCACCATGCGCAACGGCCTGCTTTGCCACCAAGTCAGTGGTCAAGATGGCTTCTGCTGCAGCCGTACCTGCGGCGGCATCGCTGCCCAGATTCTCACAAAGCTTCGGCACACCTGCCAGAACAATGTCCATCGGCAGCCGGTCACCAATCAAGCCGGTGGAGCAGGTACCAATCTCGGTAACATCGACGCCGAGCTCATCTGCGACCTTCTGGCAGACTTCGAGGGCGTCGGAAATACCCGGCTGACCATTGCAGGCGTTGGCATTGCCCGAGTTCAGCACCACAGCGGACAGCTTGCCGTCAGCGATGTGCTTCTTGGATACCGTCACCGGCGCAGCCTGGACACGGTTGGTAGTAAAGACAGCCGCGGCAGTCTTCTCCGGCCCCTGGTTTACGATGAGCGCCATGTCCGGGTTTCCGCTGACCTTGATGCCTGCAATGACACCACTGGCCACGAACCCCTGAGGTGCACATACGCCGCCTTCGTCACCAGCGACGTTGACGAGACCTTCTTTTTCTTCCTTCATCATGGGGCAACTCCTACCAATGGAAGTCCTGCAGTTTCATTCTGTCCAGTAACCAAATTCATGCACTGAACTGCGGCACCACCGGTGCCCTTTGTCAGATTGTCAATCGCCGAGGTCAGCACCAGACGCTTGGCGCGTTCATCTACCTCAACCTGAATCTGAACCAAGTTAGAGCCAATTACCGACTGCGTCTGCGGCTGCAGCCCTTCGGCCAACACCTGCACAAACGGCTCACCCTTGTAGAACTCGAGGTAGGCCTCCCGTGCGGTTGCCTCCGTCACCCCGTCGACAAGCGGAGCGGTGATGGTGGTGAGAATGCCGCGCGACGTCGGAGCGAGCACCGGCGTGAAGCTGACGGTGAGAGCCTCTGCGTACGGCTTGAGGTTTTGTAGGAACTCTGCGGTGTGGCGGTGCTTGCCCGCAGTGTTGTAGGCGCGGAGATTGCCCATGACCTCGGACCCGAGCAGGGGCACAGCTGCCTTCTTGCCCGCACCAGAGGTACCGGTGATAGAAACAACGGACAGATCCGGCTCGACCAGGCCCTTTGCAACTGCCGGCAGTGCCGTAATAGTCCCGCCAGTGGGGAAACAACCCGGCACAGCAATACGCTTGGAAGCAGCCACTACTTCCCTGTTGCCCGGCAGCTCCGGAATACCGTAAGTCCAGGTACCGGCGTGCTCCGAGCCGTAGTAGTGCTCCCACTCGTCGGCATCCTGCAGGCGGAAATCCGCGCCGCAGTCAATAATCACCGTGTCATCGCCCAACTGCTCTGCAATCGCAGCCGAATGACCGTGGGGCAGACCGAGGAACACCACGTCATGCCCAGCGAGTGTGTCACCATTAGTCGGCTCAATACGGCGGCCAGCCAAAGGTGCCACATGAGGCATAATATCGCCCACACGAGCACCCGCGTTGGATGCTCCCGTTAGTGCGCCGATGGTCAGTTCGCCGGAAAGATACGCCGGGTGCGACAACAGGAGGCGGAGGATCTCTCCTCCTGCGTAACCGGTCGCACCAGCAATGGCAACGGAAATACTCATGCCAAACATTCAACACTTTTATTCACTGCGTTGCAAGATATTCATAGAATTCGTTGCCAAAGTGCTGGAATTCTATCGATGTGACGTGAGTGAATTATGAATATAACGCCGTCGTCGGTACATACATCTGGTTCGCCGAGCCGGCCATTCAATCAGCGCGCCGGATTACTCAACGCCGGACTATTCAACTACGACGCTTGGCACCTGACTCATCACGCCATCTGCCCACTGCGCCACCGATGACGTCGTGGTGTAGAGATAGTAACCCGACTCCTCCGGTGCCACGCTGCCATCAAAAGCCACCGCGCCCGAGAACACCGCCGCTAGCTGGCCGTCGATAAAAAGCGGTCCGCCCGAATCGCCCACCTGCAACGCCGCGGGGCGCTCCATGCGCGCCAACACGGAGTCTTCCCGCACGCATTGTTGATACTTCACCGGACACATCGAAGCGGTGACGGTCGCCGACGGCAGCGTGCCGTCCGCAACATCGCCGAGCAGCGATCGCCCATAGACCGTGCCTGCCGTTTCTTGCTCCGAAAACGCTTGACGACGTTCCATTGCGGGATACTCCGGAAGAGCTGCGTCGCCCGCAAGGTGAACAAGCGCTACGTCACCGGTGGGTGCAATCTCCCAGCGATCAATCGGTACACGCCGGGCATCCGGACCGAAACCGACCTCGACTTCCCCAACCTGCTGCGGGACATCACGCACGCAGTGGGCTGCGGTCATTACCCACTGCGGGGCGATTGCAGTTCCCGTGCAAAAGTTTCCGGTATGGGGACTGGTCTGGACCATGATTGACACCACGGAGTCCGCCGCCACACTAGGCGCAGCAGCCTCCCCGCCAACCAGCGCAGCCGCACTCGGCACGCCGGTGAGCAACAGACCTGCCGTGACAGCAGCTGCCGCCACAGTCGCCGCAGACTTCGCGCTGCTCACCGCGCACGCCCCAACGCGCTGCTCTCGCACCTCTGCGCTATCCAGCCTGTTGTCGCGGTGCCGCAAGTTGCCAATCATGGGTATCTCTCCCCGGGGTCTCCCCTTTTAGCCGCGCAGCTGAGCGCCGTGACGGGTAGTGGCCAGCTCAATGGCCGCCTCGCGAGCTGCGGAAGCTTCCTCTTCCTTCAGCGTACGGTCCGGCGCGCGGAAACGCAGGGAGTACGCCAGTGAGCGAACGCCTTCGCCCATCTGCTCGGAACGGTAAACATCGAAGATACGAATGGATTCGAGGAGCTCACCGGCACCTTCCACCAGAGTCTTCTCCACCTCTGCGGCGGAGACCTCATCGCTGACAACAAGCGCGACGTCCTGGTGGACAGCCGGGAACGGGCTGAGTACCGGCGCCGGCAGGTGCTCCGTCACTGGCAGTGCATCGAGATTAATCTCCATCGCGCAGGTGCGCTCCGGCAGACCAGCGTCCTTGCACACCTTCGGGTGCAGCTCACCGGCGTGGCCGACGACCTCGCCGTCGACAAGCAGCTCAGCGCAGCGGCCCGGGTGCCACGGCAGCACCTCAGCGTTACGGATCTCCAGCTCGACGTTGGCAGCGCGGGCAACAATGCGCGCGGCTTCGATGGCGTCGGCGACGGTGTACGCGGCCTCGTCACCCCACGGGCTATCCAGGCGGATACGACCGCAGGCGACAGTGGCGACGTGCAGCGGCTGCTCCGGCAGCGACTCCAGCAGCTCGGCGCGCTCGGCCTCGCTCGGCAGACCCGCGGTAGACGGCATCGGCGAGACACCGTTACCGCGCTCGATGGATACCTGCTCCACACCGTAGAGCGATAGGTCGACCTGGCCGCGAGCAACATTGCGCTTCAGCGATTCAAGCATGGACGGCAGCAGAGTCGTGCCCAGCTGAGCGTGGTCGGACTCCAACGGGTTGATGACCTTGACGGTGTTACGACGCGGGTCATCAGCGTCCAGGCCCCAGACGTCGAAGACATCGTTGGCAATGAACGGTGTCGGCAGAATCTCCAGGTAGCCATTGTGAGCCAGCGCGTGACCGACGAAGCGGCGGCGCAGCTGACGCTCGGTCAGACCGCGACCGGCCGGGGCGATTGGGAGGATAACCGGAATGTCTTCCAGGCCTTCCAGACGCAGGATTTCCTCAACCAGGTCAGCGGACATGGTCAGGTCGGAGCGCCAGGTCGGCGGAGTGACAGCCAGGCGGTCACCGTTGTCGACGACCTCGCAACCGACCTCGCGCAGGCGTCCAATGACGGTCTCACGCGGGTAATCAACGCCCGCAACTTCGCTGGCGCGGTTGACGGCAAAGTCAATAGTCGGCATGGCGGCAACCTCACCGAGCAGGGTGCGACCAGTGTCGATAGTGCCGCCGGCGATGTCAGCGAGCAGCTGGCAGGCCAGATCCAAAGCCGGCTCGACCAGAGCGGTGTCCACGCCGCGCTCGAAACGTCGTGAAGCCTCAGAGCTCAGCTTGTGGCGGCGACCACTGCGGAAGACGTGCAGCGGCGACCAGTTGGCGGCCTCGAAGACAACATCGGTGGTGTCGTCGGCGATCTCGGAGGTGAGACCACCCATGATGCCGGCCAGCGACTGAATACCGTTGTCGTCGCAGATGACAACGTCCGCCGGGTCGAGCTTGCGGTCCACGTGGTCGAGAGTGGTCAGAGTCTCGCCGGCCTTAGCGTTGCGGATGTGCAGGCCACCAGCGATCTTGGAACCGTCGAAAGCGTGCATCGGCTGACCGAGCAGTAGCATCACATAGTTGGTGACGTCCGTGGCCACGTTGACCGGACGCTGACCAGCCAGCAGCAGGCGGCGACGCATCCACCACGGGGTCTCGGCGTTCGGGTCGATGCCGGTGACTCGGCGCAGACCAAAGCGGCGAGTGTCGGTGTCCTCGTCGATGGTGACGTTCAGGACCTCTCCTTCCACCGGCAGCTCGTTGACCTTGGCCGGATCGGCGAAGTCGAGGTTGAAGGCGGAGCAGATCTCGCGGCCCAGACCTCGGGCCGACAGCGCGTAACCGCGGTCCGGAGTGATGTTGACCTCGAACTTCTCGTCATCGAGACCGATGAACTCCTTGGCGCACGAACCCAGCTCAGCTGGGGCCGACGGCAGCGTCAGAATACCGGCGGAGGAATCGGTCATACCCAGCTCAGCTTCGGAGCACAGCATGCCGTTGGAAACCTTGCCGTAAGTCTTCCGTGCGGAAATCTCGAACCCACCCGGCAGCACGCAACCCGGCAGCGCGACGATAACAATGGAGCCCTCTTCGAAGTTGCGGGCACCACAGATAATCTCCTGTAGCTCGCCGGTGCCATTGGCATCACCGACATTGACCTGACAGAAGCGAATTGGCTTCTTAAAGCCCTCGAGCTCCTCAATGTGGTCGACGCGACCGAAAACCAGCGGTCCCTCGACCTTCTCCAGCGGCTCGTGCCCCTCAGTTTCAAAACCAACGCGGACAAAGCCCTCATCCAACTCGTCCGGGGTAACGGACCAGTCCGGGTTGATGGTGTTCTCTGGGCCGCGAACGATTTCAGTGACCCACGACTGTGGAATGAACATGTAAGTAAAACTCCTATCTGTAGGTCAGTGAATTAGCCGCGGATACCGAACGGCTGCGTGAAGCGGACGTCGCCTTCGACCATGTCGCGCATGTCGGTCAGGCCATTGCGGAACTGCAGGGTGCGCTCCAGGCCCATGCCGAACGCGAAGCCCGAGTACACCTCCGGGTCAATACCAGAGGCACGCAGCACGTTCGGGTTGACCATGCCGCAGCCACCCCACTCGATCCAGCCTGCGCCGCCCTTCTTATTCGGGAACCAGACGTCAACCTCAGCGGACGGTTCAGTGAACGGGAAGTAGTTGGTGCGCATGCGGGTCTTGGTCTCCGGACCGAACAGCGCCTTTGCCATGTGATCCAGCGTGCCGCGCAGGTGCCCCATGGTCAGCCCCTTGTCCACAGCGAGTCCCTCCACCTGATGGAAGACCGGGGTGTGGGTGGCGTCGAGCTCATCGGTGCGGAAGGTACGGCCCGGGCAGATAACGTAAATCGGCAGGTCACGTGACTGCAGAGTGCGAACCTGGACCGGCGAGGTGTGCGTACGCAGCACCTGCTTGGATCCTTCCGGCGCAATGTGGAAAGTATCCTGCAGAGTACGAGCCGGGTGATCCGGCAGGAAGTTCAGCGCGTCAAAGTTGAAGTACTCGGCTTCGACCTCTGGGCCCTCGGCGATTTCCCAGCCCATGCCCACGAAGATGTCACCAATCTGCTCGGACAGGATGGTAATTGGGTGCATACCGCCACGCTGACTCTGCGTGGTGTCCACCGACACGTCGATACGCTCCGCGACCAGGCGACGCGCGTTTTCCTCTTCCTCCAGCACTGCAAGACGCTCAGCATAGTGCTTTTCGACGGCTCCGCGAACAACATTTACGCGACGACCAGCATCCTTGCGCTCAGCCTTCGGAATGGAGCCCAGCGCGCGGCGAGCCTGCGGAATGTAGCCTTCATCCCCCAAGTGCTCACGGCGGGCGGCAGAAAGCTCATCCAGGTTGCCGGCAGCATCAAAGGCATCCGTGGCCTTCTGCGCAGCCGCCTGGAGGGCGTCCTCGGAAAGATCGATAGGATTTGGCGAATCGCTCACGTGTCAACCACTTCTATATAGGACTATCAGTTCTTGTGATGGAACAATCATAGTCGAGGATAACTGCACACGTGCATGCACCTCACCATCGAGGTTTCCTACTTACCCCGGACCGTCTCCCACAGGCACATGGCCGCTGCGGTGGCGAGGTTCAACGACTCTGCCTCGCCCTTAATCGGGATGGACACACTTGCCCCCGCCGAGGCCGTAATCTCCTCCGACAGGCCATGGGCTTCGTTGCCGAAAAGCCAGGCGACGGGACCGTCGGGAAGCGCATCAACGCCGAGCGTGAGAGCGCCATCCATCGCCGTGGCGAGGGTGGTAAAGCCCGCTTCCCTAACTTTCTCCATAACGACGTCAATATCGCGCTCGCGTGCGACAGGGGTATGAAAAACAGAACCTGCCGAGGAACGCACGGCCTTAGAATTCAACGGGTCAACCGAATCGCCAGCAAGGATAACCGCGCCAGCTCCGAGGGCGTCAGTCATACGCACAATCGTGCCGACATTACCCGGGTCATTGCACTCCACCGGAATCACCAAACAGCCGGACTGCTTTCCAACCTCAATGGCCTCTTCCAACGAAGTGGACACCGCATTGGTGTCGCAGACGGCGAAGAGTCCGGTGGTGGTGACAGTTTCGCTCAAAGAGCGGGCAGCGGAGTCGTCGATAAGCGAAACAGACTTGCGCTGCGTCCCAGATTCGAGATACCCCGTGAGCAGCTCGCGGAACTGCTCGGCGGCGGCTGCCGTGACGAAAACTTCCACGACAGCCTCTGCGCGGATAGCTGCATCGACGGAATTGAAGCCCTCAATGAGGAAGCGACCGGTCTTCTTCCGCTTGGCCGCACGGTGGAGCTGAATAGCCGCCGAGACTCGCGGAGTGCGAGGAGTAAACGGCTCGTCGTTGAAGTACAGCGCAGAGTTCATAGTGATTAATCCTAGTGATGCGGCTCGGGATTCATAACCGCCAGCAGGCCAATGCGGATACGAAAAACCACCGCCGAGGTTATTCATAAACCCAATCGGCGGTGGTTTTTCAAAGATGTTGGCAGGCGCACTGCCAGTAAGCAGACGCTTGCCGGCGCTACGTACGAGTTACCTCGTAGCTGCTTTACTTAGCAGCAGGAGCGTTGACGTCCTCCGGCAGAGCGTCCTTAGCGACCTTGACCAGAGCAGCGAATGCCTGCGGGTCGTTGACAGCCATCTCAGCCAGGTTCTTACGGTCAACCTCAACGCCAGCCAGGTTCAGACCCTGGACGAAGCGGTTGTAGGTGATGTCGTTAGCGCGGGCAGCAGCGTTGATACGCTGAATCCACAGACGACGGAACTGACCCTTACGGTGGCGGCGATCGCGGAACTCGTAGGTCTTGGAGTGGAGCATCTGCTCCTTGGCCTTGCGGTACAGGCGGGAGCGCTGACCACGGTAGCCCTTTGCGGAATCGAGAACTTCGCGACGCTTCTTCTTAGCGTTAACAGACCGCTTCACACGTGCCACGGTGATACTTCCTTTTCGTTGTCTTTAAGAACTAGTGAAATTAAGAGGGCGATTGCCCTGGGACGAGGCTTGAAAAATTAAGCCTTGCCCAGCAGACGCTTGACGCGCTTGACGTCCGACTTAGCAACGTCCGTGGTGCCCTTCAGGCGACGGGTACGAGTGGACGGCTTGCCCTCCAGGAGGTGGCGGCGGTTAGCCTGCTCGCGGCGCAGCTTGCCGGAACCGGTAACCTTGATGCGCTTTGCGGTGCCCTTGTGGGTCTTCTGCTTCATGTTAAAACTCTCCCCTACCGATCTTTGACGCTCGTGGCGCAAAAATCTCGTTTACAACCATTTCTGGTCAGGTCGGTTACTTCTTACCCTTATTCCGAACCGGCCCCAGGACCATAGTCATGTTGCGACCGTCCTGCTTCGGGCGAGACTCGACAATGCCGTACTCTTCGACATCGGCGGCCAGACGCTCCAACAGGCGGAATCCCAGTTCTGGACGAGACTGTTCACGGCCACGGAACATAATCGTGACCTTGACCTTCGAACCCTTCTCCAAGAAACGAACAACGTTGTTCTTCTTGGTTTCGTAGTCGTGGTCATCAATCTTCGGACGGAACTTCTGCTCCTTGACCACAGTCTGCTGCTGGTTCTTTCGAGCCTCGCGTGCCTTCTGGGCTTGTTCGTACTTGAACTTGCCGTAGTCCATAATCTTGGCGACCGGCGGCTTTGCTCGCGGAGCAACCTCAACCAGGTCAAGGTCTGCTTCGTAAGCGAGCTTGAGTGCGTCACCGGTGCGGACAACGCCCACCTGCTCACCATTCGGTCCTACAAGGCGGACTTCCGGTACTCGAATATCCTCGTTAATACGAGCTTCAGCGCTGATGTGGCCTCCTAGGTTGAACCTGAACAATCTTCGTTTCAAACCGCGATAGCAAGCGGGAAAGGAAGAAAAGCCACGCGTCTACAGCGGATTACTACACACTGTATAAGGACGCCTTCCAATCGTGCGATGTGACATCACCGATTAGGGTGGACCCCGGCGCTACCGTAATTCTTTGGCGCACCTAGGGTGGGACTTAAATCCTCTTCGCTGCCGAATGCAACTAAATGCTCCCCGAAGGCAGCAAGCATCGCATTCTGGCGGTCGTAGACGAGATGTTAACACAGCTGTTCTCGCATACCAAAACCGGCTCTCACTCCGGGTTATTCACCATCGGTACCCGACGCGATACCAAGCGTCAAAAAAAGTGCAATCCGAATTGTAATCAGATTGGTAGATTCTCTCCATAGTTTTTAGGCCAAACACGATTAAAGTCGTCACCATGAATACTGGCTCCAACGGCTTTGGCCCTAAAGCCGAGAACACCAATCCTAATCAGCATTCCGCCCGATACGGCAAGCCACCGACCGGCGATTTTGTCCTGACCGGCGACTCCGTCTCAGAGCTTTCCCATGCTCTGGCAGATTTGGAGGCCAGCTCGCTTCGGCTGGCTCAGCTCACCCGTACTTGGCAGGTACGCCTTTCCCAGGCAAGCGAGCACGCGCCGGCCGTACCGCACGCGCCTCAAGGTGCACCTCAAGCGCCGCCCCATGCTGCACCCCAAGGGGCACATCAACACAGCCCGCAACCACCGCCAGCGTCTACTCCACCACTAGACCAGGCACCTCCTCCCCGTTGGGAATCGCAGGCTGAGCAGATGCTGGCCACACCGCAGTATCCCCAGCAGCCTCAGCAGATGCAGGTGCCACCACCGCCAGCACAAGCGGACTGGCGGAATCAACCAGCTCCCTTGCCACAGAGCGAGGCAGCTGCGCAGCCGATGTTTGACTTCCCCTCTGCCCACCAATGGCGGCGGGATTCGAAGATGCCACAGTCTTCTCCCACAGACTCCACCCCGCCACCGAAGCTGCCAGAGGCACCGCGCGAACCTCGCGAGCCCTGGTGGCGCAACGAGAAGGCAATCATCAGAATCATCGCCATCTTCGGTGGTCTCATCACCGCTGCCGGTATCGCGTTTTTCGTCGCGGTCGCAATCCAATCCGGCCTGATTGGACCAGCCGGTCGTGTGATCCTGGCTTACTTGTTGGCCGCCGTGCTCGCGGTCGCGGCTGTGCGAGCGCACCGTCGTCAAGCACCGCCTGCTGGTGTGACGGCGTTGATTGCGACATCACTTGCCGCTGCGCACCTGACAACGATGTCGATGTCCTACCTCCTCGACTGGATTCCGGTGGCAGCGACGCTGTTCATCATGTTGCCTCTCGCCGCAGTCGGTCTATACGGCGCGCGGTGGACGAAGTCGAGTGCAACCGCGGCGTGGACAATCACAATCAACACCGGATTAATGCTGTGGGCGACGATCGGCCTCAACTTCCACGCCCGCCCGCTGAGCTCCTCGCTCGCGCAAATCACCCTTCAACTGATGGTCATCGCCGCTATCGCCTGCCTCCTGAACGTCCCCTTCCGGAAGTACGTAGTCGCATTCCTGCTCGGCGCAAACGTTCTCATCGGCGTAATCACGACCAACAATGCACTGGTGATACCCGCAATCGCCGCACTCACCATTGCCCTTTTCGCGTTTGCCCAGTTCGGCCCGCTGGCGATGGCTCGCCAACTCACTCCCGAGCTTGACGACGAGCCTTCGGAAACCAGCACCTGGGAAGACGATCTGGTCACCATCACGTCAGTAGTTGCCTTCTCGACTCCGGTTGTAGCTGCAGTCCCAACGGTCAACGCCACACAGTCCACCTCCAGCCTCTGGTTGCTGTTCTACGGCGGATTCGTGCTGTTCATCGCAATTGCTGCAGTATTCCTTTGGAACCGTGCCATCTTCCGCTATCTCGCACCATTGGCCTTGGCCACGGCAATTCTGCCCTGGCTAGCGCTCGCGGTGGCGGGCCCGGAAAGGAGCTCAGGAGCCGATACTGGACCCCACACTTGGGGTCTCATCCCAATCTCCATCGGTGCCGCGCTCTTTGTCTGGGCGCTGGCCACAGCACCGAAGCACGGCGCGATTGGCGCACGACTACAGGCTCCTGAACCAACCCGGGATGCCGTCGCACCATATACAAAGATTGCGGCACTGACCTGGCTGCTCGGCGCAACGGTAGTACACCTCTACATCCTGCCCGCAGCATTGAATGCCGGTGCTGCGGACGACTACTCGGCAACGTGGGCAGAAATGCTTTCGCTGTTGTTCCTGCTGTGCGCCGACGTCGGCCTGGCCGTGACGGCAGCGAGGTCGCAGCTACCGCCAGCTTTTGCACTGATTGGCCTGGCTGCACTGGGTATGCCATTTATCGTGCTGCTCACGACTATTGGCGTGAGCTTCAACGCCGCACACATGTTGCTGAGTATTTTCTGGGCCACGATTGCCGGCATGCTGGTGCTATCGAAGAGGTTCCACCACATTCCGGCGCGACTGGCAGCGGGTTTGACGATTGCGGCGCTGTCTATCGTCAAGCTGATCTTCTACGACATGGCAACGCTCGATGGCGTTATCCGCGCCTTGGCGTTCCTCGGCTGTGGTCTGATTCTGCTGGCCATGGCGGTCTCCGGGGCGAAGCAGAAGAGTGCCGAGGAGCCGGCGGCACCGGACCGTGACGGCACCGCCAGCAATACTGACGCTGCCGGTGCGAGCGGCGCAGCAGATGCCGACCCCGCTGCTGACAGAATGGAAGGCATCACCCGCACCGACGGTCCTGAGATCTCCGACGGAAACGACCCGACTACCTAAGCTACTTAAGCAGCGGCTTCAGGTACTGCCCGGTGTGGGAGCCGGAACAGTTCGCGACATCCTCCGGCGTGCCCTCTACAACCACGGTGCCACCGCCGGAGCCGCCTTCCGGCCCCATGTCGATGATCCAATCCGCAGACTTGATGACATCCAAATTGTGCTCAATGACAATGACGGTGTTGCCCTTGTCCACCAGGCCCTGCAACACCAACATGAGCTTGCGGATGTCCTCAAAATGCAGCCCCGTGGTCGGCTCATCCAAGATGTAGACCGTCCGGCCATTGGAGCGCTTCTGCAGCTCACTGGCCAGCTTTACACGCTGAGCCTCACCGCCCGAGAGTGTGGTTGCCGCCTGCCCGAGACGGACATAGCCCAGGCCGACGTCGACAAGCGTATTGAGATAACGCGCAATCGACTGAATCGGCTCGAAGAACTCCGCTGCCTCGGAGATGGGCATGTCCAGAACCTCAGCGATGGTCTTGCCCTTGTAACGAACCTCCAGCGTTTCGCGGTTGTAGCGCGCGCCGTGGCAAACCTCGCAAGGCACATAGACGTCCGGCAGGAAGTTCATCTCAATCTTGATGGTGCCGTCGCCCTTACACGCCTCACAGCGGCCGCCCTTGACGTTGAAGCTGAATCGACCGGGCTTATAGCCACGAACCTTGGCCTCTTGCGTCTCGGCGAAGAGGTTGCGGATCTTGTCGAACACACCGGTGTACGTCGCTGGGTTGGAACGCGGGGTGCGACCAATCGGCGACTGATCAACTTGCACCAGCTTGTCCAGCTGATCCAGCCCCTCCACGCGGCTGTGACGTCCCGGCACCTGACGAGCACCGTTGAGCTCGTTGCTCATCACCTTGGCCAGGATTTCGTTGACCAAGGTGGACTTGCCGGACCCGGAAACACCCGTAACGCAGGTCAACACGCCGAGGGGGAACTTCACGTCGATCTTCTTCAGGTTGTTTTCGCGAGCGCCCTTGACCGTCACCATGCGCGACTTATCAATCGCACGACGGTTCTCCGGCACCGCCAACACCCGACGACCCGAGAGGTACGCACCTGTCAGCGACTCTTCGCAGTCAACAATGCCCGACGGTTCACCCTGGTAGACGATTTGTCCACCGTATTCGCCGGCCTTGGGCCCAATGTCGACCAGCCAATCGGCCTCGCGAATCGTCTCCTCATCATGCTCGACCACAATCAGGGTATTGCCCAGGTCGCGCAGGTTCTTCAGAGTCTTGATTAGACGACTGTTATCGCGCTGGTGAAGACCAATCGAGGGCTCATCCAAGACATAGAGCACGCCGGCGAGCCCCGAGCCAATCTGGGTGGCCAGACGAATTCGCTGCGCTTCACCACCGGACAGCGTGCCCGCCGAACGAGACAGGGACAGATAGTCCAGCCCCACATCCAGCAGGAACTTCAGACGAGCCTGCACCTCACGCAGAACACGCCCGGCAATCATTTCCTCGCGCTTGCCCAAAGTCAGCGAATTCAGGAATGCCGAGCCATCGTGGACCGACAGCTCTGTCAGCTCGGCAATATTCTTCTGCCCGAACTCCGCCGAATCCAACGTCACCGAAAGAATCTCCGGACGCAAACGAGTACCGCTACATGCCGGGCACGGCACCTCACGCATGTACCCCTGGAAACGCTCCTTCTGAGAGTCGCTCTCCGCCTGTGACAGCTTGCGGTGCAGGTACGGCATCACGCCTTCAAACGGTGCGGTGTACTGGCGAGTACGGCCGTAGCGATTGCGGTAACGCACCGTGACCTTGTGGCTGGAACCATGCAGCAGGGCCTTGCGCTGCGGCGCTGTGAGGTCTTCGAAAGGCGTGGTCGGGTCGAAGCTCATCTCGGTGGCGAGGCCTTCAACCAGCTTTTCAAAGTACTTCTTGTTCAGCGTCTGCCGCCACGGCGCAATCGCCTCAATCGTCGGCAGCGACGGATCTGGAATCACCAGGTCCGTGTCCACCTCCAGCTTGGTACCGATACCGTCACACTCCGGGCACGCACCATACGGCGAGTTAAAGGAAAACGACCGTGGCTCCAACTCATCGATAGCAATACGGTGCCCATTCGGGCAGGCCATCTTCTCCGAGAACCGCTGGGTTCGACGCGGGTCGTCCGCCTCTAGCCCGACGGCGTCGATGACCACGACGCCGTCGGCAAGCAGAAGCGCCGTTTCGACGGAATCGGTGAGCCTGCGCTGCTGCGACTCCTTCACCTGGAGACGGTCAATGACCACGTCAATGTCATGCTTGACCTGCTTCTTCAGCTTCGGCGGATCCGTCAGACGGTGCATTTCACCATCGACGATGACACGCGCGTAACCCTCGAATGCGAGGCGTTCAAACAGGTCGACGAATTCACCCTTGCGCGTGCGCACGACGGGTGCGAGGACCTGGAATTTGGTGCCCTCCGGCATTTCCATGACCTGATCGACGATCTGCTGTGGAGTCTGTGAGGAGATTACTTCCCCACAGGTCGGACAGTGCGGTGTACCGGTGCGCGCGTAGAGAAGACGCAGGTAGTCATACACTTCAGTGATGGTTCCGACGGTCGAGCGCGGGTTGCGGTTCGTCGACTTCTGGTCGATCGACACCGCCGGCGAGAGCCCCTCAATCATCTCTACATCGGGCTTTTCCATCTGCCCCAGGAACATGCGCGCATAGGAGCTCAGCGACTCCACGTAACGGCGCTGGCCCTCGGCGAAAATTGTGTCAAATGCCAGTGACGATTTACCCGACCCCGACAGACCTGTGAAAACCACCATCTTGTCTCTGGGCAAATCGATGTCAACACCCTGCAGGTTATGCTCGCGGGCGCCTCTGACCACTAGACGTTCAGCCACAGTGGGAAACCTCAATTCGTCGACGATTCACTGCCGACTAGTCTACAGTCCATAACCAGTTTTTCGCACATGTGTTCAGAGACTCGTGGTTACGTTGCGCTCCTAGCGCGCCGACAGACACCTCATTACCCTGGGGCGCATGAACGACGACATTACAATCAGCCCTTACTCCAACTCGCCGAGAACGCGCGGCGTTGAGCGCATTGACTACGGCAATGTCACTATTTATAAGACCTCCGTCGGATCGATGGACAACAACGTCTACCTTTTGGTCGACTCCCGCGAGCCCGACAATTCCCTACTTATCGACGCCGCCACCGACGCCGACCATCTAATCCGCCTGGTTGAGCACGTCGGCGCGCAGGTCCGCACGATTGTCACCACGCACTCCCACGGCGATCACGTTCAGGCGCTCGGCGAGCTCCTGCAGTCATTCCCGGCCCGCCACATCACGTCCAGCCTCGACGCTGCCGACATTCCCGAGCCCGCCGACCAGCAGCTCGACGGCGGCGAGACCATCACGTTCGGCGAGGACATCACGCTGCCCACGTTCATCCTGCGCGGACACACCAAGGGCGGTCTCTGCCTCGACCTGTCCGCCAAAGAAGCCGGCGCGCTTTCCGAGGGCACCCCGTCACACCACCTCTTCGTCGGTGACAGCATCTTCCCAGGCGGTGTCGGCAAAACGTACTCGCCCGAGGATTTCACGCAGCTTATCGACGATGTCGAGAGCCGCCTCTTTCACGTCTACCCCGCCGACTCGGTGATTCACCCCGGCCACGGCAAAGACACCACAGTTGGTGTCGAGAGCCCCGAGGTCGAGAACTGGCGCCAGCGTGGTTGGTAGCGCTGGATGAGCGTGGTCGGTAGTGCTGGATGAGTGTGGTTGGCAGCGCTGGATGCAGCCGGAGCTTCTGAAAAACTCGTCATTCCCGCGACATAAATAGGCCGGGCTGCGTAGGATTAATAGTGAATTACAGCGACCAGATGGCCAAAAACACGGTTTCACCTGGACGACAAAGGAGATGGAATTTAGATGATTCGCAAGTTTGCCCGACCAATGCTGGCCTCGGTTTTCGTTGCCGACGGTGTCGACACGCTGATGAACCAGAAGGATCATGAAGAGGGCGCACGCGACCTGATTGCCCGCGTCCGCTCCGTAACCCCGAACCAGTACAACAAGTACGTGCCAAATAGCGAGAAGCTGGTTGTCCAGGTCGTCGCTGGCACCAAGGTTGCCGCAGGTTCCCTCTACGCTCTGGGTAAGGCTCCACGCCTGTCCGCCACCGCTCTGGTCGCTGCACAGGTTCCGACGATGCTGGCTCGCCACGCATTCTGGGAGACCCAGGATTCGAAGGAGAAGGCAGCTCGCCGCACTGGTTTCCTGACCGACATCGGTCTGCTGGGTGGCCTCTTCCTGGCTACCGCTGACACCGACGGCAAGCCGGGTGTCGCTTGGCGCGCTGAGAAGGCAGGCAAGCAGCTGAACAAGAAGGTTCAGGCTGCCCTGCCGACCAAGTCTGAAACCGAGCAGCGCACTGAGGAAATCAGCGCAGCCTTCGCTTCCGCCGGCGAGAACGTCCGCGAAAAGGCTGGCCTGCTCCGTGACCGCGCTTCTGAGGCCACCGATGGGGCTCGTGAATACGTCGAGGACAACAAGGACGGCTGGCGCGAGCAGCTCACCGACGCCTTCGACACCGCTAAGAGCTACGTCGAGGACAACAAGGACGACTGGATTGCCAAGGCTACCGAGCTCGCTGAGGACGCTCGCGACTACGCCGAGGACCTGGGCAAGGATCTCAAGAAGGACACTCGCAAGCAGCGCAAGGAACTGCGCAAGCGCGCAGCCAAGGCTTCCAAGGAGGCCAAGAAGTCCGCAAAGAAGGCGCAGAAGCGCCTGCAGTAAGTTTGCTGCCGCAGTTAAGGCGGTATACTTAAACGCTCCCCACGCCACTACGCGTGCGGGAGCGTTTTCATATTTTTATATTCATTCAGCACATCAGTTAGCACTAATTCAGCGATTCGTTGAGGAGACCAGGTTGGCGTCGCGCGCATCCGAGCCCGGGCAGGACCAGACAGGCCGCATTGGCCACACTGGCCAGGCAGGTCTGCCGGACCAGGCAAGTTCAGCACCACAGCGAGAAGAAGAAAGCATCCTCGCTGCCGAACAGGCCTACGTCGACCGTGCGTTCAGCTTCCTCGACCGGGCACGCGAGCGCGACCAAGAGTACCTGCGCCAGGTCATGCTCATCGACGACCCAGACCCGCAAGCCCGCGTGGAACGCGAGGTGGAATACCACCGACTACAGGCTAATCTGGACCGCTACCGCTCAGCCGAGATCGGCCTGGTCTTTGGTCGAATCGATATCGATGACACAGACCCCGACAATCCTTTGTCAGAGGAAGGGCCGGGGGCGACCGTCGATAAGCGATACATCGGGCGAATCGGCCTGTCCGATGAAGACGACGACTACCGCACGGTCATCATGGATTGGCGTGCCGACGGCGCGCGCCCGTTTTACCTGGCCACGACCGCGCATCCCGAGGGAGTCAGTCTGCGTCGACACCTGCGCACTCACGGCCGGAAGGTCCGCAGCATTGACGACGAATGGCTCTCCGGAGAGGAAGCCGACAGCGCACACGAGACCGAAGTTGAAGCGGGCGTCGGTGGCGAATCGGTGCTGCGGGAGGTCATGAATCAAGCGCGCACCGGCCATATGCGCGGCATTGTGGAGACCATTCAGCGCGAGCAGGACCTCATCATCCGCGACTCCACCCGCGGCACCCTGGTCGTCCAGGGCGGTCCCGGCACGGGCAAGACGGCGGTGGCGCTGCATCGCGTCGCGTGGCTTCTCTACACCTACCGCAATCAACTGGCGAAAACCGGTGTCCTCATCATCGGCCCGAACACAACCTTCCTCGACTACATCTCGCGCGTGCTGCCGAGCCTCGGCGAAACGGGCGTGGTACTGACCACCATTGCCGATCTCTACCCCGGCGTGCGCGGTTCCAACGCGCTTATCGACGGACACAACCCCGAACCCCTGGTTGCGCAGGAAGTTAAGGGCTCGATTGAGATGCTCACTATCCTGCGCGAAGCCGTGCGGGCCTACCAGGAGCTCCCCGCGGAACCTCTTGAAGTCCGGAACGACAACATCACCCTGACGATCACACCTGACATGGTGAAAGCTGCACGCACGCGTGCGCGGCGGACTCGGAAACCCCACAATCTGGCCCGGCCGATTTTCCGCGATCACGTGGTGGAGCTCCTGGCCGCGCAGATGGCCGAGGTCATCGGTGCCGATCCGCTGGGCGGCGAAAACCTCCTGTCCGTGACCGACATTGCCGATCTACGCGACGAAATCGACGAATCCGGAGCAGTTGCCGACATCCTCGATGAGCTGTGGCCTGCGCTTACGCCCGAGCGGGTGCTGTCGGAGCTGCTGAGCTCTCGCGAGGCCATCGACTACGCCGCCACCGATTACGACGAGCTGACGCGCGAGGCTCTCTACCGGCCGGAAGGCACCGACTGGATGCCTTCCGACGCCCCGCTTCTCGACGAGCTGGCGGAACTCCTCGGCCCAGTTGGTGACGCGGAGGCCGATGAAGAGGATTGGCAGGCCCGCGTCGAGGAAGCGCAGGGCGCGTTGGATACCCTGTCCAGTTCTGCGTCCCAGGATCTTGACGACGGCTTCGAGGCCGAGATCTTGTCAGCGTATGACGTCATCGATGCCGAGGCACTGGCCGAACGCCACCGTGAGCGCGACCTGCGATCCACCGCCGAGCGGGCGGCGGCGGATCGCCTGTGGGCCTACGGCCATGTCATCGTCGACGAGGCTCAGGAACTCTCCGCGATGGCCTGGCGAATGCTGCGCCGCCGCAGCCCCAACGGCTGGATGACCCTCGTCGGCGACGTGGCCCAGACGGGCTCCCCCGCAGGTGCCGCGACCTGGGATGATGTGCTGGAACCCATCATCGGCTCGAGGTGGCATCTCCACGAGCTGACCGTCAACTACCGCACCCCAGCTGAGGTGATGGAGGTCGCCGCCAGCGTCCTGGCCGAGATTGATCCGGAGCTGGAGGCACCGCAGTCGATCCGCGCGACCGGCCGCAAGCCTGTCCAGGCTCGCACCGTGACGGAGGCTCTGGCGCATGTGGAGCAGGTTGCGCAGCCGGACCGCCTGGTCGCTGTGATCGCGCCCGCCGAGTTGCTCGAAGCCACGCGCGCGGAGGTGCGGGATTTTCTCGGTGGTGGAGCTGATGGAGATGGTGACCCTGATGGTGCTGGCGGGGCTAGTGCCGCCGATGACGCACCTGCTACTCGCCCCAGCAAACTCACCAACTGCGCGGTCTACGACATCACGACCTCAAAAGGCCTGGAATTCGACGAGGTCATCGTCGTTGCGCCCGACCAGATTGTGGCGCAATCCCCACAGGGGCTACAGGACCTGTACGTTGCACTGACTCGTGCGACCCAGGGGCTAATTGTTGTGGCGCCTCAGCAGTCGGGCGTTTTGCCGGAGCTGCAATGGTTAGAATGACGAGGATAGTGCCGTACAGAATGAGTGAGACATTATGTCCCAAAACTATCTACCTCAGCTAGCTGAACTTCGCGCACGCCGTCTCATTGCCCAGGGGTTAGCTGCAAGTCAAGCACGCAGCGATTGGAATACAAACCTCAACTCGCCTGCATTATCAGCAACGCATGGCATGGTCGCTCTACAAGGGCAGAATTATTCGAACGGTGTTAATGCCATCGCCCTACGCAGTGGCAGCACCACCGACGATGTTTTAGCAGCCATTTCTTCTTACGACATCGTTCGCTGTTGGTCTCAACGAGGCACCCTGCACTTTGTTTCAGCGCAAGACGCGGGAGCAATTATGAGGTTGACGAATCCGCGCATCGAAAAGGCAGCAGCAAGACGTCGTACGACACTCGGGCTTTCTCAAGATGATGTGCAGACCGCAAGGGCAGCATTTCATTCCGAATTGCGCTCACGTGGCCTGTCCGACCCGCTGACTCGGACTGAAGCCTATGAGGTTTTCGCAGATCATGGAATAGACCCCACGGAACAAAGAAGTCCTCACCTACTGCGCACATTCGGCGGCGAAGGCGCTGTCGTCCAAGGGCCACGAAAAGGATCCGAAGATACCTTCGTCCTGCTTGCCGACGTAACTTTCAAAGGCGGCCTCTCAGCAAATACCACGGAGGGCTCCAGCACAGAACACTCAGCTGAATCCACGCTGGCCGACATTGCCTGGCGCTATGTTAATTCCCGCGGACCTATCTGTGTAGCTGACTTCGCGTGGTGGCTGGGGCTGACGAAAACTCAAGCGAAAAAGGCCTTTAAGCTTATCGACCACTTAATAGCTCCTTTCTCCCTCGATTCCTCTGCCTCTCCGCACACGCCAACTGACACAGAATTCACCGGCGAAGGACTCGCACAAAATGAGTACTTCATGCCGGCATGGCAGCAGAACGTAGCTGAGGCCGAGCTTGAAGCCGCGCTTTCACTGACGCTTCGACTGCCCGCTTTTGACGAGTACCTCATGGGCTATGGCAGCCGTACCGAAGTTCTTCCTGAATCCCTTCGCAACCAGGTCTTAACCAGAAACGGAATTAGCTGGCCTTTTGTAGTTGAAGAAGGGGTTATCACCGGCCGACAATAGAAAAACCGGCACCTCAACTAAGAGATGCCGGTTTAAAACGAAAGCTAAATTGTTAGCTGACGGTCTTACTAGCTCACCGTTTTGTTAGCTCACAGTGTGAACAATCATGACGTCACAGTCCGACTGACGAGCAACATCAGCCGGCACGGAGCCCAGCAGACGACCAGTCAGCGAGTTAATACCGCGGTTGCCAACCACCAGCAGGTCAGCGCGACGGTCAGTGACCAGAGACATCAGAGCCTCAACCGGGGAGCCGGAACGAACCTCGGTCTCAACCTTGGTAGCGCCGACGGCCTCTGCGGCCTCCTTAGCAGCAGCCAGGTTCTTCTGAGCCGGGTCATCACCGAGGACCTGAACCGAATCCTGGCGCAGGGTCTTGGACGCATCCTCTGCAGTCTCGTAGTAAGCGCAGCCGATAACCAGGGTGGCATCGAAAGCCGCGGCAATCGAGGCAGCGCGCTCTACTGCGAGCAGCGACGACTTAGAACCATCCGTGCCGACAACAATGGTCTTGTAATCACTCATGAAAACTATCCCTCACTGTGGAAGTTGCATTAAAACAGTTCATCGTGCGTAACGCCGTCGTTGCCCCGAACCCACTGGCCAGAGCCACTTTCGCGAATACACTGTTTTACTTCCCACAACAGTAGCAAAAAACTACTCGACACCGGCCTCAATCATCCCCTTAAGTTCCTTCTTGAGGTCGAAAATCTCATCGCGCAAGCGCCCCGCGAGCTCGAACTTCAACTCTCGCGCAGCCGCGGCCATCTGCTCCGACAGGTCCGCGATAAGCGCCTCGAGCTCCGCCCTCGGCATCTGCTTACCGCTAGCACCATCGGCCGCGCCCGAGCCGTCGGCACGCGAGAGCAGCGCATCAGCGGCCGCACCGGTCTTGCCTTCGTAATCGGTGTCAGCGTTGTCGTAGACCTGATCCAGAATGTCCGCGATCTTCTTGCGCAGCGGCTGCGGATCGATGCCATGCTCAGTGTTGTAAGCAATCTGCTTTTCGCGGCGGCGCTCCGTCTCGTCGATGGCGAACCGCATGGAATCGGTGATCTTGTCGGCGTACATGTGCACCTCGCCGGAGACGTTTCGCGCGGCACGACCAATCGTCTGAATCAACGAGCGCTCCGAACGCAGGAACCCCTCCTTGTCGGCGTCGAGGATTGCCACCAGCGAAACCTCGGGCAAGTCCAGCCCCTCGCGCAGCAGGTTAATACCGACCAGCACGTCGTACTCGCCGAGACGCAACTGCCGCAGCAGCTCAACGCGTTTGAGCGTATCCACATCCGAATGCATGTACCGCACCTGCACGCCATTTTCGAGCAGGTAGTCGGTCAGATCCTCCGCCATCTTCTTCGTCAGGGTTGTGACGAGAACGCGCTCGTCACGCTCGGTGCGCTTTCGGATCTCGCCGATCAAATCATCGATCTGCCCCTCAGTAGGCTTAACGACGATCTTGGGGTCCACCAGCCCAGTCGGACGAATAACCTGCTCCACATACTCGCCACCGGTCTTTTCGAGCTCATAGTCACCCGGCGTTGCGGACATGAACACGACCTGGCCCACGCGGGCATCGAATTCGTCGAACGTCAGCGGGCGGTTATCCAACGCCGATGGGAGGCGGAAACCGAAGTCGACGAGGTTGCGCTTACGGGAGGCATCGCCCTCGAACATGCCGCCAATCTGCGGCACGGTGACGTGCGACTCATCGATGATGGTGAGGAAGTCCTCCGGGAAATAGTCAATGAGCGTCGCGGGGGCCGAGCCCGGCGCGCGACCATCGATGTGGCGCGAGTAGTTCTCAATGCCGGAGCAGAAGCCGACCTGTTCAATCATTTCGAGGTCGTACTCCGTGCGCATGCGCAGACGCTGTGCTTCCAGCAACTTGCCCCGGTTTTCCAGATCCGCCAGGCGTTCGGCGAGTTCGGCCTTGATGTCCGCGACGGCCCGTTCCATCCGCTCCGGGCCTGCGACGTAGTGCGTAGCTGGGAAGATGCGCAGCTCAGGGACTTGGTCGATGACGTCGCCTGTGACTGGATTGAGGTAGTACAGCGAATCAATCTCGTCGCCGAAGAACTCCACCCGCACGGCCTTTTCTTCGTAGGCCGGGATGATATCGACCACGTCACCTTTTACTCGGAAGGTGCCGCGGGTAAAGGCAATGTCATTGCGGGCGTACTGAATGTCCACCAAAAGGCGCAGGAACTGGTCGCGGTCGACTTCCTCGCCCTCCTTCAGCCACACCGAACGGTCGAGGTATGACTGCGGGGTACCCAGGCCATAGATGCAAGAAACAGAGCTGACGACGACTACGTCGCGACGCGACAGCAGCGCTGAAGTAGCCGAGTGGCGCAGGCGCTCCACGTCCTCGTTGATGGAGGAATCCTTTTCAATATAGGTATCGGTCTGCGCGATGTAGGCCTCGGGTTGGTAGTAGTCGTAGTACGAAACGAAGTACTCGACCGCGTTGTTTGGCAGCAGGCTGCGGAGCTCATTGGCCAGCTGGGCCGCAAGCGTCTTGTTCGGTGCCATGACGAGGGTTGGCCGCTGCACCTTTTCGATCAACCACGCTGCGGTGGCTGACTTACCGGTGCCCGTGGCACCCATCAGGACTACCTCGCGCTCGCCTCTATCTAGGCGCTCCGACAGTTCCGCGATTGCCTGCGGCTGGTCGCCCGAGGGCTCGAACTCGCTGATGACCTCGAAGTTTCCCTCAGCGCGCTCGACTTCACCGACGGGCCGGAACTCCGAGTGTGCGAGGACGGGTTGCTCTGCTGCAAATGCCATAGTTCCCAGCGTAGCGAAGGCTGTCTTGAAAGCGGCTGGTTACGTTACTTCCTGGGGCTTTGGGCTGTCCAGGGCTAGGGTCCAGAGCCTAGGAGCGGCTGTCGAGTTCCGGACCAGCATTAAAATCGGTACAGATTTGGACAAGGCTGGCATAAAGTCGGTGCCAGGCCAGCAAAGGCGGGTTCCGCTTCACCAGCTGGCCCTTAGTGCGCATGGACTGACTCCTGGTGAAGCGCAAGCCGTCTTATCGATGGTCCGCGGCTGCGGCTGCGAGGCTGCAAGGCTGCAAGGCTGCGGGAGGCCTGGGTTATCCACACCCTGAAAGTTGTCCACAGATTGGACGTGGAGCCTCTCTCACAGAAAATCCCCTGGGCCGAAAAAGCTTAGAGTCCCGACCATGGGAAGTTTCACCACGGCCGAGTTGCGTGCACTCGGCATCGGAGAGAAAAAGACCAGAGCCCTCCTACAACAAGGCAGGCTAATTAAATTGGTACGTGGCCTCTACATTGACGACCACTCTCCCGCCTCAGTCGCCCGAGCAATCACGGGGCATTACAAAAGCATTGCGCTAACCGGTAAAAGCGCAGCTCAAATCCACTTGAGACTTCCCCTGACACTTCCTATCCAGGCAGAAGGCGCGGGATCAGTTCAGGCCGAGACCTTCTCCATTAGGCACAGCCGCCTGCCGGCCTGCACCAGAATCGATGGCATACCAGTTGTCGAAGCCCTCTGGGCAGCACGCGCTTCAAAAGACTATGCACACAGAATCCTGGAAACACACTACGCCGGCCGGGACGGCGAGAAGCGACTCAACCACGACCTCCGCCGGATGCGGAAAGTCCCCGCCTGGCTGCGTGAAACCATCGCTACCACGCCGATTGGCTCATGCAGCGAACTCGAGCGCAAGCTGGCCCGTCCACTAATCAAGCGCGGGTACCGCATCCGAATGAACCAGTACATCGGCCCCTACTGCTTCGACATCCTGCTTGACCAGTGGAAAATAGCCATCGAAGTTGACTCAGAGAAGTACCACGCCAACGAGGACTCGTTCATCACAGATCGCTGGAAGACCAACTCCGGCACGCTGCACGGCTGGATAGTCCTGCGGTTCACAGACTCATGCATCAATTGGAATCTCGACAGTGTCCTCGACGAAATCGAGCAGGCAATTCGATGGGTGCAAAAGCGCCGTCCCCGCGTGGACTATAAACCAGGATGGCCTGCCTGTCAGAAAGTTTGGGAATGGAATCCAACGGTTGGCTACGCCAATAAGCAGCGATAAACAGCCGATATCGCGAGATAAACAGCCATCCACTTGCCAAATTGTTATTTATTTTGTAATGAAAACTGACCGAACAGCAACTAGCCTGGCGCCTATGAACACTTCGCGCCGCACACCAGTCCACACGCCCGCTACGACTCGCCCAGGTTCCACCACTCGAAAAGCAACCTCACACCGAGCCCTTGTGGCCGGCATCCTCGCTACCACCGCATTGGCTTTCACCGCCTGCTCAACACAGGAAACTGAAGCAGCGCCCGAATCTGCTGCTCCGGTTGAAACCACTACCGTTACTCAGACCGAGGATGGCGTGTCTGACAAGAGTTCGGGCAACACGCCAAACCCAACCGGTTCTGCACCGGACCAGGGAGGCGATACATCGACGGCGGAGACTGGTGGCGCGTCGACGTCGTCAAGCGAAAGAGGCGACAACGGCGACGGGAGCCGGCTTCGTCAGGACATGACCGCTGAAATCTACAACAACCCCTCGCCGGGATCTACCTTCATGGCGGCCGGCGAACAGGCAACCACCTGCATCTACGGCGATGGGTACGGCCTCAACCTCATCGCGGCGGGCCCGAATACCAGCTGCGACTTTGCGAAGGCCGTTTTCAACCAGCAGACCGAGGGGCTTAACGCCTCGGAGGACAATATCCGCGACCACCTGCAGCCAAACATCAAGGCCAAGAGTCCCGCGACCGGGAAGACCTACGACCTCAGCTGCAGCACACAAGACGACGTTGTCGTGTGCACCGGCGGCAACAACGCGAAGATTTACATGTACTAGCGCACCAGGTGGCGGTCGGCAGTCGGTGCAACTGCTGGCCGCCAGCCGCGATTCGCCGATGGGGAATCGCAACAAGCCCGCAAACTCCCGCCTACAGTGAAACCATGACTGTTTCCCGCTTGCGCCCCTTCGGCGAGACCATCTTCGCCACCATGTCCCGCCTCGCTACCGAGCACGAGGCAATCAATCTTGGGCAGGGCTTCCCGGATTGGGATGGGCCGGACGAGGTGCTCGCGGAGGCGCGACATCAGATAGCTGGAGGAAACAACCAGTACGGCCCCGGCCGCGGTATGAAGGTGCTCCGTGATGCCATCGTCGCCGATCGCGCCCGCCGCACGGGGCAGGTCTACGACGCCGACACCGAATGCCTCGTCACGGTCGGCGCCACGGAGGCGATTGCCGCCACCGCCTTGGGGCATCTCGAACCCGGCAGCCACGTCATCGTCATCGAGCCGTACTACGACTCGTACAAAGCCGTCATCGCACTGGCTAACTGCACATATACCGCGGTGCCGCTCATCCCCGCAGCTTCCGGCACGGCACGCTCCTGGTCGCTCGACCGCAGCGCGCTTGCCGATGCCGTCACCGCTAAAACGGCCATGATTATCATCAATTCGCCGCACAACCCCACCGGCACCGTCCTCACGGAGGAGGACTTGCAGGCCATCGCCGATGTCGCCATCGCAAACAATCTACTCGTGCTTGCCGACGAAGTCTACGAACGCCTGTACTTCAACGGATTGTCACACTCTTCCATCAGCGCTCTGCCCGGCATGCGCGAGCGAACCATTGTCGTGTCCAGTGCCGCAAAAACCTTCAACGTCACCGGATGGAAGATCGGCTGGGCGCTGGCCCCGACCGAACTACTCGATGGCGTCGTCAAGGCCAAGCAGTTCTTGAGCTATGTCGGCGCCACTCCCCTTCAGCCCGCAGTCGCCCGTGGCCTGCAGGAATGTGCCCCATGGGTGGACGAGCTGGCGGGTCAGCTCGAGGGCAACATGCGGCTCCTCGCCGATGGGTTGGAGGGCCTTGGCGCCGACGTCTTCACGCCGCAGGCAGGGTATTTTGTCGTCGCCGATGTCTCGAGCTGGGGGCTTGGCGACGCCCTGGAGACCTGCACCCGCCTGGTCAAGGAATGCCGCGTCGCAGCCATCCCCGTCACCGCTTTTGTGGATGACCCAGAGTCAGAAAAGTACCGCTACCTGGTGCGGTTCGCTTTCTGCAAGCGCGCCGAGGTGATTGAGGAGGCTATCATCCGGCTGCGGGATTATCTTGCTGCCCGGCCTGCAGCTGGCGAATCTGATTCAGCGGCTGAATAATCCGCTCCCAAATCCGGTCGACCTGGCGCACGAGGTCCTCCTCGGTGCCTGAGTTTTCCAGAACCACGTCGGCGAACTGCAGGCGCTTGTCATCGCTGATTTGCTTAGCGATGCGCTGCTTCGCATCCTCTCGGTCTACACCGCGGCTTTCCACCAGACGGTCGAGACGGACCTCCACCGGGGTATGCACAACTACGACGAGGTCCTGTGCTTCCGACTGCCCCATTTCAATCAACAGCGGAGAGTCAAAAACAATGATGGCGTCACCTGCCGCGTTGAACTGCTCTTCGGTGCGCTGCTCAATACGCGGATGGGTGATGGAGTTCAGCAGCTCCGTCTTCTCCGCGGATACGAAGGCCCGCTTCGCAAGTTCGCCGCGGTTGAGGGAGCCGTCGTCAAGCAAAATGCCCTCGCCGAAAGCTTCGGCGAGTTCGGCCAGCGCCGGTTCCCCGGGTTCGACGACATCGCGAGCGATCTGATCAGCGTCGATCATGACAGCACCGAGCTCGGCAAACCTACGGGCGACCGTAGATTTCCCACTGCCCATGCCACCGGTTAGTCCTACTTTGAGCATGTCTCTAAGGGTACGTGGACACGCCCCCGCACGTTAGTGCTTTACGACGAGATCCTCGATGCGGTGACCCTCTTCAACGGGATCTGGGTTGACTGGGGCCGGGGCGGTGCCGTTACCGAATGGGCTGCCACCAAGGGCCTCACGGCCGTGCGGCTGGAGCAGGTCAGAGAGCTCCGGCCCCTTCGGGACAATCCCTAAAGGATTGAGGTCGCGGTGGACCTCGTAGTAATGGCGCTTGATATCGACGAGGTCAGTGGTGTCGCCGAAGCCCGGAGTCTGGAAGAGATCACGCAGGTAGTTGTATAGAACCGGCATCTCGGAAATCTTGCTCCGGTTGCACTTGAAGTGGCCGTGGTAGACGGCATCGAAGCGGATCAGGGTCGTGTAAAGGCGAATGTCGGCCTCAGTGATGTGGTCGCCCATGAGGTAACGGCGGGTCTCTAAGCGCTCAGAAACCTTGTCTAGGGCATCGAACAGCCGGTCGTAAGCCTTGTCGTAGGAGTCCTGCGAGCCTGCGAAACCACAGCGGTAGACGCCGTTGTTGATCTCGGTGTAGATGAACTGCATAAGCTCATCCATTTCCTCGCGCATCTCCACCGGGTAAAGATCCGGGGCGCCTTCGCGGTGGAACTCGGTCCACTCGGTAATGAAGTCCAAGGTGATCCAGGGAAAGTCATTGGTCACGACCTCGCCCGACTCGATCTCGACGATGGCCGGAACAGTAATGCCACGCTGGTAGTCCGGGAAACGCTTGAGGAATGCCTCCTGCAGGCGCTCGTAGCCGAGTACTTCATCGCGGCCACCTGGGCCTTTGTCGAATGTCCAGGAGCGGGCATCGTGCACTGGCCCTGGAATTCCGACTGAAATTGCATCTTCCAAGCCGAGCAACCTGCGAACAATAAGCGTGCGGTGTGCCCATGGGCACGCGCGAGCCGCGATGAGGCGGTAGTGACCGGCTTCAACGGGCCACGTCTTAATTCCGTCGCCTACCTCGCGACCGTTCTTAACAATGCGGTCATTGATATAGCGAGTGTCGCGGTTAAAATCCTTCCCTTCCTGGGAGTACACACCGCCGGTGGAATGGGAGGAATCCTCTACCTGGTTAGCGTTATCTACCTGCTTGGCTTCGTCCTTTGTTGTCATGTCACCACTCATATGGGCAGAAAGATAGGCTGTCAACGGCAGTAAAGACCGCCAGAGCCACCAAAATCGACAGGGCCACCAGGGCATTAGAGTCATTAGGGCCATTAGGACGGCTTGCGCTTCGCCAGCAGCCGGTTACTGTGCAGCAAACTACTTCTGGTGAAGCGTAAGCCCGCCCTAGACAACAGCGGCACCACCCTCATGGCCCAAAGCCCCAACACCAGGACCAAAAATGCAGCAAGCCCCCAAGCCGCCGCTATAAGAACAAGGCCGAGCAGGTGCCCGTCGTAAAGCAAAGAAGGCACGAAAAAGCCCCAGCGAGGAAAACCTCGCCGGGGCAATTTCTCAAAGGGACGTGTAAGCCCTTAGCGGTCTAGCTTAGTTGCCAGCCAGCTTCTCGCGCAGAGCAGCGAGCTGCTCGTCGGAAGCCAGGGTGCCGCCTGCATTGTCTGCAGCCGGTGCGGCCGGAGCAGCCGGAGCTGCCTCGCCGGACTCGGAGGAGTAGTTCGAAGCGGTCTCTGCAGCCTCGGCAGCTGCAGCGCGGTGACGCTCGATCTGGGCAGCGTGCAGCTGGTGGTGACGCTCTGCCTCTGCGTAGCGAGCCTCCCACTCTGCGCGCTGGGTCTCGAAGCCCTCCATCCACTCGTTGGTCTCCGGGTCGAAGCCCTCCGGGAAGATGTAGTTGCCCTGCTCGTCGTAGGAGTCGCCCATGCCGTACTTGGTCGGGTCGAACTCTTCGGTGAAGTCCTCGTCAGCCTGCTTGAGGGACAGGGAGATACGACGACGCTCGAGGTCGATGTCGATGACCTTGACCATGACCTGCTCGTCGACGGAGACAATCTGGTCCGGAACGTCGATGTGGCGGGAAGCCAGCTCGGAGATGTGAACCAGGCCCTCGATGCCCTCCTCGACGCGGACGAACGCACCGAACGGAACCAGCTTGGTGACCTTGCCCGGAACAATCTGGCCGATTGCGCGAGTGCGGGCGAAGACGCGCCACGGATCTTCCTGAGTAGCCTTCAGGGACAGGGAAACGCGCTCGCGGTTCAGGTCGACCTCGAGAACCTCGACGGTGACCTCGTCGCCAACCTGGACAACCTCGGACGGGTGGTCGATGTGCTTCCAGGACAGCTCGGAAACGTGAACCAGGCCGTCAACACCGCCGAGATCGACGAATGCGCCGAAGTTGACGATGGAGGAAACGACACCCTTGCGGACCTGGCCCTTCTGCAGCTGGTGCAGGAACTCAGAGCGGACCTCAGACTGGGTCTGCTCGAGCCATGCACGGCGGGACAGAACGACGTTGTTGCGGTTCTTGTCGAGCTCGATGATCTTGGCCTCGATCTCCTGGCCGATGTACGGCTGGAGGTCGCGGACACGACGCATCTCGACGAGGGAAGCCGGCAGGAAGCCGCGCAGGCCGATGTCGAGGATCAGGCCGCCCTTGACGACCTCGATGACGGTACCGGTAACCGGTTCGTCGTTCTCCTTGAGCTGCTCGATGGTGCCCCAAGCACGCTCGTACTGAGCGCGCTTCTTGGACAGGATGAGGCGGCCTTCCTTGTCTTCCTTGGTCAGGACCAGCGCGTCGATCTCATCGCCAACTTCGACCACTTCGTCAGGGTCGACATCGTGCTTGATGGACAGTTCGCGGGAAGGAATGACACCTTCAGTCTTGTAGCCGATGTCGAGAAGAACCTCGTCGCGGTCAACCTTAACGACGGTGCCTTCAACGATGTCACCATCGTTGAAGTACTTCATCGTCGAGTCGACAGCGGCCAGGAAATCCTCAGCGGTGCCAATGTCGTTGATGGCAACCTGAGGGACGTTAGAAGTGGACATATAAGATGTGCTCCGAAGCGGATAGAAATCGAAAAACGGACAATTTCGGCCTTGCCCCTCAAAGAAACCCCTGGACAACCGGGCCAAATCCGCTTTCGGCGAATCTCACCATTGGCAATTAGTTAACCCGATGTCCATGAAGCTCGAGGCTGCAAAGTCGGCACGCTAATGCATACCTAGCGAACAATACCGATTTGAGCTGCGACATTCAAGTCCGCAACACATCCGCGGCAAGCCCGCATCAAGTCCGCCGACCAGCACTACGGCCCGACCTTCGCACCACTAATGCGCAGCAGTATCCCAGTTCACACCAGCACCGATGGAAACATCCAACGGCACCAGCAATTCAGCCGCCGAGTCCATCTCGCGATGCAACAGCTCCTTGATGGCTCCCTCTTCCCCATCTGCAACTTCAACAACCAGTTCGTCATGAACCTGCAGGAGGACACGTGAGCGCAACCCGCCCCGTCGTAAAGCATCGTCGACCCGGAGCATCGCAATCTTAATAATGTCTGCCGCCGACCCCTGAATCGGCGAGTTCAATGCCGCACGTTCCGCGTTATCGCGAGCGATGCGGTTGTCGGCGTTGAGTTCCGGCAGGTAGCGACGACGATCGAACATCGTGGCCGTAAAGCCGTCCTTGCGCGCCCGCTCAACAACCTTGTGCAGGTAATCGCGCACGCCGCCGAAGCGCTCGAAGTAGTCCTCCATGAGCTTCTTCGCCTCGCGCTGCGGAATGTCGAGCTGCTGCGCCAGACCAAAAGCACTCAGACCATAAGCCAGACCGTAACTCATCGCCTTCACACGACGACGCAGCTCGGGCGTAACCTCATCGATGCCGACACCGAAAACCTTCGAACCAACGTAGTTGTGCAGGTCCTCGCCCTGTCGGTAGGCCTCAATCAGCCCCGGATCCTGCGACAGGTGCGCCATCACGCGCATCTCAATCTGCGAGTAGTCCGCGGTGATCAGCTGCTCATAGCCATCGCCGACCACGAACGCCTCACGAATCCGTCGCCCGAACTCCGTGCGCACCGGGATGTTCTGCAGATTCGGCTCCGTCGACGACAGACGCCCCGTCGCCGCGACCGTCTGATTAAAAGTCGTATGAATACGGCCATCATCAGCGACAGCCTTAATCAGCCCCTCCACGGTCGACTTCATCTTCTGCGACTCGCGAAACTTCAGCAGGTAATCCAGGAACGGATGCGGGTTGACCTTCGCCAGCCCCTCAATCTCCTTCGCCGCCGTGGAATAGCCAGTCTTCGTCTTCTTTGTCCTGGGCATCCCCAGCTGGTCAAACAGGACCTCTTGCAACTGCTTCGGCGATCCGAGATTCAACTCAGGCTTATCGACGAGGTTGCGAGCCTCACTCTCCGCTTCATCGGTAGCCGCCTGCGCCTGCTTTCGGAGCTCCTCGAGCGCATCAACATCGACAGCGATACCGGCACGCTCCATCCGACCCAGCACTGGGGCGAGCGGGACTTCCAGGTCGGCGTACACGCTGTAGAGCCCGGCCTCGTCGAGTTCGACAGCCAATCGCTCAGCCAGGTCGATGACGGCGGCGACATAGGAAGCGTCTTCGGCCGGGCCATCGAGCAGGGTCATTTGGCCATCGGCCTGCGAAAGAGTCTGGCCCAGGTGACGCTGGACGACGTTGTCCAAGCTGTAGCTGCGCTGGCTTGGGCGCAGCAGATACGCAGCCAGGAAGGTGTCGTGGATGACCCCGGCCAGCTCGAAGTCGTAGTTCCAGAGTGCATGCATGGCCGTTTTAGAGTCATGCACCAGCTTCGGATGGTCGCCAGCGAGCCACTCGCGCAGTGCGTCGGCATCTTCGGCGGAAAGATCACCCAAGTCGAGAGAAACAGCCTGGCCGGAGGTCTTGCCCTTCTCATCTGCGGAGCCAATCATCAGGGTGTGCTCCCCGACCTGCAACGCGGCCGGCTCGTGCAGATTATCGAGCCAGGCAGCCAGGGCGCCGTCGTCAAGCGAAACAGCCTCGAGCTTTGTCGCACTGTCGCTGGTGGAGGCGGTGACGCCCGCGCCTTCGATGGAAAGGGTGCGGAACACGCGCTCGCGAAGGTTGTCGCCGAATTCGAGGCGGTCGAAGAAGTCGATGATTCCCTGGGCGTCGGCGGGACGGAGCTCGAGCTCGTTCGGACCGTATGGCAAGGGCAGGTCCTTGACCATTTCGGTGATGTCGCGGTTCAGCTGGACGTTTGCGACGCGCTCGCGGAAGTTATCGCCGACTTTGCCGCGGATTTCGTCAGCGTGGTCGATGAGGTTTGCCAGCGTGCCGTACTGAACGATCCACTTCGTCGCGGTCTTCTCGCCGACCCCCGGAATGCCCGGGAGGTTGTCGGAGGGGTCGCCGCGGAGAGCCGCGAAGTCCGGGTACTGAGTCGGCGTCAGACCGTACTTCTTCTCGATAGCAGCAGGCGTGAAGCGATGCAGCATGGTGACGCCGCGCATTGGATAAAGCACCGTGGTGGTGTCGTTGACCAACTGGAACGAGTCACGGTCACCGGTGACGATGAGCGTTTCGAAGCCCTCGGGCTTGGCCTGGGTAGCCAACGTCGCGATAATGTCGTCGGCCTCGTAGTTGTCCTTCTCCAGCGTGACGATGCCCATCTCTTTCAGCAGCTGCTGAATAAGCGGCACCTGACCACGGAATTCCTCAGGAGTCTTCTCACGCTGAGCCTTATACTCCGGGAAAATCTCGTTGCGGAAGGTCTCGCGGGCGACGTCGAAGGCGACCGCCACGTGCGTGGGCTTTTCCTCGCTGAGGATATTGGACAGCATAGAAAGGAAGCCGTACACCGCATTCGTTGTCTGACCACCGGTGGTTGAGAAATTATCCACCGGAAGGGCAAAGAACGCGCGGAAGGCCATGGAATGACCGTCGATAAGCATGAGGGTCTTCTTCATGACATCCCAGTGTAGGAAAATATTGAACAGCGTAGGAAAACTGAGATGCGCGCTGAGGAATCGCGAGCTGCGGAGGATGAGCTGTTGGCCAGTCAGCTTCAGTGAACAGTAATTACGGTAATCAGGCTGTATTTTGAAACGGGTTCAGTAGCCCCTTAGCCCACCTGAACAGTGATTCGCAAGAGTGAGCCTCTCGAGCGTCGCTTGGCACCTGGTTTCAGTTTCCGAAATGCTGTAATCCAACTTTAATATTCGCCTTATTTTCCTGGAGTTTTCCATATTTTCCAGCGATTGTTCAACAGCATGCACGGAACCTGCCCCAAATGAGGCACCTAGAAATTACCCCCTCTTTGAGGTGGCCGCGAAAACATATCACCACGTCCTGCGCATGCCTCTGAAATCAATTGGCGTAGTTACGCTTTCATGGCTTTAGACTCTTCAGCATGAGTGAGTTCGATTCGACCGATTTCCAACGGAGCGCCCAGTCCACCCGCGAGCGCATCATCGCGGCTGCAGCTCGGCACTTCGCGCGCAAGCCTTTGCGAAGCGTGCCGCTGAAGGAAATTGCCAGCGATGCGGGCGTTAGCGCGCCGCTCATCATCAAGTACTTCGGCTCCAAAGAAGGTCTCATGGCCGAACTGATTGACTTCAGCCAGTTCAAAGGCACACTCAGCCGAGCTCCCTTCAATGAACTTGGCCAGCGGATGGCCAGCGCTATTTTGACTGGTCAAGGAATGGCCGGACAGTCCATGATTCCACTGATTGTCGGATCCCTCGACTCCGAGGAAACCGCAAAAGTCATTGCCGAGCGGTTCAATGAAGCTGTTGCAGATGACCTAATTCGCCGCGTCGAAGCGGACGGACCGGAAGACGTTAGCTACGACACTGCTGTGCACCGCAGCCAGATGGCTATTTCCCTCTGCGTCGGATACCTAGTTCTTTCCGACACCGGCCTAATCGATGAGGCCAACGCGCCGAGGATTTCGGTTGAGGCCCTGGGCAGCTGCCTGCAGCAAATCATCGAACACGGCTAAGAACCGAGCACGGCTAAGAAAGCAGCTCCACTGCCCACCGCCTACTGCCCCCCCCCCACTGCCACCGACTACTCCTGCGTAACTCACTGAATCAGCAGCGCCACCCCAGGCGCTGCTTTTTTGTTTTGTGTCTTTAATCGCACCCCGAAGCTACTAATACACACACGGAAATACGCTTCTTCTCAGGTGGAAGACATACAATGGCCTGCGATGTCTACTGAAAATACGAGCGCTCCTGGCGCAGAGTCGACCACGCTGCCGACCACGAGCCCCTACTCTGAAATCCCGAAGCCGACCCCGCTGGGTGTCATCGCCAACGCAGTTCGCGGTGGCCTCATTGGTCTCGCCGAGACGATTCCGGGGGTCTCCGGCGGCACCCTTGCGCTGATCACGGGCATCTACGGACGCCTGATTGAATCGGCAAAGCGCATCACCGACCTGCCGCGGGCAACTTCGAAGGGCACCTTCAAGGAGGACCTTCGCAGAATCGACTGGTGGCTGCTCATCCCGGTGGCTATCGGCATGGTTGCCGTGGTCTTCTCCATGGCAGGCATCATGGAGAACTTCGTCACCAACCAACCAGTCGCTTCCCGAGCACTGTTCATGGGCATGATCGCCGCCTCGATCACCATGCCGCTGAACGAGCTACAGCCAGGCGCTCTGCGTCAGCCGGGCATGCGCGGCAAGGCCATCGCAGTCTTCCTGTTCTTCAGCATCGCCCTGTTCGCGCTGACCTCCCTCCCCCAGGCCGCACCGACGCAGCCGCCTCTCTGGCTCGTACTCATCGCCGCCTCGATTGCCGTGTGCGCACTGGTTCTGCCGGGCGTTTCGGGCTCTTTCTTCCTGCTGGTCATCGGACTCTACGCACCGACCATGGGCGCAATTCACGACCGTGACTTCGCCTACATCGGCACGTTCTTCGTCGGCGCGCTGATTGGCATCGTCCTGTTCATCCGCCTCCTCGAATGGCTGCTGAGTACGCACCAGGCGCTCACGTTGGTCGCCATGTCCGGCCTCATGCTCGGTTCACTGCGCGCTCTCTGGCCGTGGCAGACCGAAAACAACGAGCTCCAGGGCATCGGCTCCGACTGGGGACTCGCCCTCGGACTGTTCATTCTCGGCGCCGCAATCGTCAGCGTCGTCGCTTATGCGCAGCGCCGTTTTTCTAATTCGGGGTCGATGGACTAAACTAGTCAAAGTCGCTTCGATAGAGCATTTTCGCTTATCGACGGCTTTGCGCCCCTGTAGCCCAATTGGCAGAGGCAACGGATTCAAAACCCGTCCAGTGTGAGTTCGAGTCTCACCGGGGGCACGATTTTAAAACCCGCTTTCACCTGGCTTTTAGCCTGGTGGGAGCGGGTTTTTGGTTGGGTTAGTATTCACTATCTTTCACTCTTTTTCACGCACTTTCAGGGTTAAGTGACAAAAAGTGTGTCCGCTCGGTG
>NZ_KV836164.1:0-1300 GCF_001838255.1 Corynebacterium sp. HMSC073B01
GCCCGACCCCCGGAAAGTGGACACATCGGGGGCTAGCTATGCTGCTGTGGTCAGTATAGCCGAAGTCTCGGCTTCAAAGACATCAGGAGCTACGAGATTGCACCAGGAGTGCCGCCTGCGCGTGTTGTAGCGCATGCACCACCGGAAGACCTCTTGACGACAGCTAATTGGGTTGTCAAAGACTTTCCGATCACGCAGCACTTCCCGCTTTAAGGTGGCGTTAAAGGATTCTGCCAGGGCATTATCGGCACTCGTTCCAACCGCGCCCATGGACTGGCGCACACCTAACGACGAGCAGTAGTTCCTAAAGTCTTGTGAGGTGTACACGCTGCCGTGATCGGAATGGAAAATAGTCCCGTCAAGACTGCCGCGCACGCCGTGTGCGTGGGCTAGAGCATCGATAACTAGTGAGACCCGCATGTGGTCTGCGAGTGCATAACCTGCAAGTTTACGTGAATACGTGTCAATGACTGTGGCAAGGTACATGTTTTTGCCTCCCCTACACGGCAGGTAAGTAATGTCACCGACATACACACGATTTGGCTCGCCAGCTGTGAACTTGCGGCCTACTAGATCTGGCATGACACGGTGACCAGGCTTACGCCTGGTAGTAATGCATCGACGCCGTTTGCTAAAGCCTTTTAACCCCATGGATTTCATGATGCGTGCAACTTTCTTGTGATTGATCGGGGTATACGTCGTGTCCTCCTTGAGGCTTGCGGCGATGCGTTTAGCACCATAAAGCCCGTGCTCATCATCGAAGATGGTCTTGATTCTTGCACCAATAACGGCATCAGAATACATCTTTAACCTGCGTTTTTACGGGTGCTCACCCACTTGTAAAACGAGGAACGATTCAGCTTTAACACATCGCACATCCGCTTAACCGAGTACTCGGTTCGGTGGTCATCGACAAACTGGAAGCGGATCACCAGTGAGTCTCTTCGGCAAAATATTTCGCGGCCTTACGCAGGATGTCGCGTTCTTCGCGCAGCTTAGAGACTTCTTTTTCCAGCTGACGGATTCGCGCAGAATCATTCGCCGCTTGGGCTTGATCGTGCACGGCTTTAATGCGGGCACGTTTGCCAGTGCCGTACTTTTTGACCCAAGAATGTAGCGAGGCACGGTTGATACCGAGCTCAGCTGATGCTGAGTTCAGCGAGAGATCCTCGTTGTTCTCATAGAGGGCTACGGCATCGCGTTTGAACTGTTCGGAGTACCTGGACATGGTGGTAGATTACCTTTCTTCCCAGCTCGACTGGGCTGGATATCAGGTGTCCACCACATGGGGGTCAGGTCC
>NZ_KV836165.1:0-10328 GCF_001838255.1 Corynebacterium sp. HMSC073B01
CAACTTTACCGATGTCACCGACCAAGAGGTCGCCCAGGCGGAGGCATTGCTGAATAACCGGCCGAGGGTGGTGCTCGGCGGGTTAACTCCTCGGGAGGTAATCTCTGGTGTTATCCATGATGCAATGACCGCCTGACCCTACCAGGTCATTTTTGTCATAAACGCAGTCAGTAACTCGCATTGGGGTAAGTAGCGAAGGGTGCCCGCCCGCCGACGCGCCGGTCGACACGCCAGGCGGACATATTTTTGTCTATTAAACCGATTTTGGTTTCTGAAAGTTTTAGTTGAACCGTTTTAGGAGAACCAGTGAGTCGGAGGTCCGGCCATCAGCAACAGTGTGAAGACCACGACGAGAACAATGAGGATGACGAATGCCGAGATAAACGGGCGGCGAATAATCATCGCGAGTGCCCACTCGAAAATGTCCTGTGGCTCCTCGGATTCGTCGGTAAAGCGCCAGGGCCGATCCAAGAGGCCTGCCTTCAGGGTGTTTCGTTCAAACGGATAGGTTGCGAATGGAATGATAGAAGAGGCGAGGCCGATGACACCGCGGCCAAAGCTCCACTGCTGGTTGATCCACACCATGATGGTGGTGACTACGTAGCACAGGAACGTAAAACCGTGGATGCCGCCGAAGATGGTGGTGGCGATGTCAGTGACTTTGAACAGGTACTTCAGTGCCAGCCCCAAGAGCAGCAGAGCCCACGTGACCATTTCAGCTGCAGCGAGAACGCCGTAGAGCTTCTTCGGTGAATTCATGGTGTTAAACCTATCAGAATCAACGGTTGGTACCCCGTGTAGCTACGATACAAACAGCTGTTCGAAATGTGGTATTAGTGGAGAGGTGAATTATCGAGCTGGATCTCTGCGGGTGATGGGTATCGACCCTGGCCTTACTCGTTGTGGTCTCTCCATTGCGGAAGGTGCTCAGGGCAGGAAAGTCATTCCCATTGCGGTGGGGGTCGCCCGCACACCAACCACGGCATCGTTGGAGGATCGTCTTCTACGGCTTTCCAATGCCGTGGAGCAGTGGATGGATGAGTACGAGCCGGACGTGGTTGCGATGGAACGGGTATTCGAGCGCGGCAATGTGTCCACCGTAATGCAGACTGCGCACGCGGTTGGTGTCCTTGTCCTCGCTGCGGCGAGACGCGGTTTGGAAGTGCATATGTACACGCCGTCGGAGGTAAAGAAGGCGCTTACCGGCAACGGTCGGGCTGATAAGAAGCAGATGACCATGATGGTGACGAGAATCCTCGGGTTGGAAACTCCGCCAAAACCTGCGGACGCAGCGGATGCGTTGGCCATCGCTATCTGCCACTGTTGGCGTGGTCCGGTTCTGCAACGCCAGCGCGACACCTTGGCTGCGCTTGCTAAGCAACACGAGGAGCGGGAGTTGGAGCTTTCTCGCCGTGAGAATCCCTCGCGGTAGGGGAGCCTGCTAGAGCACACTTGTGAGTTCGGCGTTTATCTCGGTGTCTTTCGGGAAGCCGTAGTGAAAGGAATTGTGAGAAGTGATTGCATCTCTACGCGGTGAGGTTATCGATCTCGGTGCGGACTATTGCGTTATCGAGTGCGGTGGTGTCGGGCATTTGGTCACCATTACGGGCAGGTTAGCTTCTCAGTTGGTGAGGCATGAGCAGACTTTCATGTTGACCACAATGGCGGTTCGTGAAGATGCGATTACGCTTTTTGGTTTTGCCAACTCGCAGGAACGTGAGATGTTTGCGCTCTTGCGCACTGTCTCAACAGTGGGGCCAAAAGTAGCGATGTCTGTTCTATCGGTACTGTCGCCGGCCGAGATTGCCAATGCGGTTGCCTCAAAGAATGCCAAGGCCCTCCAGGCGGCTAACGGCGTCGGCAAGCGATTGGCGGAGCGCCTGTTGGTTGAGTTGAAGGATAAGGTCGAGGTTTTCGCGGATAGGGCGGTATCCCAGCCGGAGGAAGCTGCAAGCGGAGCAGCGCCTGGCATTGTTTTGAAGGCAGATCTGGATCAGGTCGTTGGTGCTTTGGTCGGGCTTGGGTTCCCGGAAGCTGATGCGAATGAGGCAGCGGAGACTGTTGTTCGGATTGATCCGACCTTGGATACATCAATGGCGCTGAAGGCGGCGCTAAAGACATTGGGCGAAAAGTAAATCCAGGTCGAGGACCTGCAGCTACATTGATGATGAAAAATGGCAGTGCACTAGGATGAGGGGACTATGAGCGATATCGAGCGCACGGAGTTTAACGTGTCGGGCAATCCCTTCAGGGACTCTTTAGATGGAGCAGCCAACGACCATTTTGGCGGTGGGGGAAATGGTGCACAACGTGATGTCGATGCCCGCGCTCAGGTCGAGGAAGTCGATGCGGAATCGAACCTGCGACCAAAGTCGTTAGGGGAGTTTATCGGCCAACCCAAGGTCCGCGAGCAGCTGGATTTGGTGCTCTCCGGGGCACGGGGACGAAATGTGACTCCGGACCACATTCTGCTGTCGGGACCTCCCGGCCTGGGTAAGACCACCATGTCCATGATTATTGCGCAGGAGATGGGGTCGTCCCTGCGAATGACGTCCGGTCCGGCGCTTATTCGCGCTGGCGATTTGGCAGCAATGCTATCGAACCTGCTCGAGGGCGATGTACTCTTCATTGACGAGATCCACCGCATTGCCAGGCCCGTGGAGGAAATGCTCTACATGGCAATGGAAGATTTCCGTATTGATGTCATCGTGGGCAAGGGGCCTGGAGCTACGTCAATTCCACTCGAGATTCCACCTTTTACGCTGGTAGGCGCAACGACGCGCTCGGGTATGCTGACTGGCCCACTGCGTGACCGTTTCGGTTTTACTGCGCAGATGGAGTTCTACGAGGTCGAGGATCTGACAAAGGTGGTTACCCGTGCCGCTGGGATCCTCGGGGTGGATATCAGCCCAGAGGCTGCAGTGGAGATTGCCTCGCGTTCGCGAGGTACCCCGCGAATTGCCAACCGCCTACTGCGTCGCGTTCGCGATTTCGCAGATGTTCACTCCGGTGGCGTTATTGATCTTGGTGCGGCCAAGGCGGCGTTGATTGTCTTCGATGTCGATGAGCTTGGGCTGGACCGCTTGGACCGCGCAGTGCTGACTGCCCTGGTCAAGGGGCACGGTGGCGGCCCGGTGGGTGTGAATTCCCTGGCGTTGGCAGTCGGTGAGGAGCCCTCGACTGTGGAAGAAGTGTGCGAGCCCTACCTGGTCCGTGCCGGGATGATTGCGCGTACATCGCGCGGACGCGTGGCAACTGCCCGAGCATGGCGGCACTTGGGGTTGCAGCCGCCGGAGGGAACTATCGGAGAATAGCTTTCTCATCGACCCGGCCGGGGCAGTGTGGAATTGCTAGCTGGCAATTCGTTAAACTCGGCAGACATGGATCAAACTATTCTCCTCCTACTTATTTTCTTGTTCCTGGCGCTGCCAATTTGGCAGATCATCAAGCAGAACAAGCAGGTGCGCACCATTCGGGACATGCAGGATAAGTTGGCCCCGGGCGCAGAGGTCATCACCGGTTCCGGTATGCATGGTGTGGTCGTTGATACGACCGAAACAACCGTCGACCTGATTATCGCTGACGGCATCGTGACCCGTTGGGAAAAGGGCGCCATTGCCCGCAACCTCACCACCGGTACCGGAGCTAGCTACGCTCACCGTGATCGACGTGGCCGTGTTTCCGATGCGCCAGATGACCACGTCGGCGATGTCCAAGAAATCACCGGCCACGGTCCGGATGACAATGCCGCTTCGGACATCAATGAGCAGGTCGAGAACCCGAATACTCCGAGTAACTCGGATAACACGGGTACAGACGGTTCCACTTCCACCGAAAAGCAGTAGCAGTTTTTTGCACGCCCACGCCCTGCTGGTTTGCATGCATCCAAGCTGTAGCGTGCGCCGTGGGGTTAGCGGGCGCGTCCCAGGTTTCGCCGTCGGCAAGCGTGGGCAAGATTTTCACTAAATAGGTACAAGTCAAAACCGGCGCACTACGCTAAATCGGTTATTCTCTAGCGGTTGGTGTTTATAGCTTTGCTTAGCGACGCCCGCAATGCCTCTTCCTGGTATCGCGCGATTTCGCGGTGCGGTTATAGACCTGCGTTTCTACCCGAAGCGCTTAAGTACCTAAACGTCACGATTCAGGAGACTTTGCTTTGAACAGCAAATCCAGATCCGGTGCGAATACATTCAAGAGGAACTGGCCGCAGTGGCTGTTGGCACTGTTTGTTGGCTTCCTCATCCTTACGTACGCACTCGTCTTTTTCACTGGCGGCGGATCAGCCAAGCCAAAGTTGGGCATCGACTTGCAGGGTGGTACCCGAGTAACCTTGGTGCCGCAGGGCGAAAAGCCGACGCGCGATCAGCTGGACCAGGCTCGCAAGATTCTGGAGAACCGCGTAAACGGCATGGGCGTCAGCGGCGCTCAAGTTGTCACCGACGGTGACACGCTGGTCATTACCGTGCCGGGTGAAGACTCACAGGAGGCGCGTACGCTCGGCCAGACTTCGCAGCTCTTCTTCCGTCCGGTAGAACAGCCCACCCAGGGCCCTGATGAAGCTGCCTTTGGCGGGGTAGTTAAGAAGACTGCTGAAGATTGGGTGTCAGTCGGTGTCCTGTCGAAGGAGGAAGCCACCAAGCGTGTTGATGACCTCTACAAGGACATGAACGAAACGCAGAAGCGTGCAATTGATGCCTTCAAGGAACAGAACCCAGATCAGCCGGTTCCCGAGGAGCTGTCCAAGTCGCTGGGCGAGGCCCCGAAGTTGGACGCAACAGCTCCGGCAAAGCCGGCGAACTCAATTGAAGCGGCCGAGCTGCGTACGAAGGTTCGTGACGTGCTGTTGGCGACTCGCCAGTCCGAAGACCCAACGACACAGTTTGCAGCCGCTGCGCTGATGACCTGCGATAACCGCGATGCAGTTGATCCGCTACAGGGTGCCGATGACCCGGCCAAGCCGCTGGTGACCTGTGCGCCCGAAGGCGGTAAAGCCATCTTCCTGGGCAAGGCTCCGCTGTTGATTGGGCAGGAGGACGAGGCCAAGGGCCAGCGTCTGTCCGGCGACGCTATTGATACCAATGCGCCGATTAACGGTGGTTACGATCAGCAGTCTGGTCAGATTCAGGTCTCCTTTAGCTTCAAGTCCGGGAAGAATGACACCGGCGCTCGCACATGGACCAAGTTGACCAATGACTACCTGCAGCGGCAGGTCGCTATCGTGTTGGACTCGAAGGTCATTTCCGCCCCGGTGATTCAGGAGGCAACCCCAGTTGGTTCTGCCACCCGCATCACGGGCGACTTCTCAATCGACGAGGCACAGGGGCTGGCCAATAACCTGCGTTATGGTGCACTGCCGCTGTCGTTCGCAGGTGAGGACGGCGAGCCGGGCGGCACCACCACGACTATCCCGGCCATGCTTGGTTCGGCTTCCTTGGAAGCCGGTCTGCTTGCCGGCATTATCGGTATCGCCCTGATTGTCGTCTACGCGATTGCTCTCTACCGCGGCCTGGGCGTGATTTCGCTGGTTTCGCTGGCAGCAGCTGGAGCGATGGTCTACGGCGTCCTTGTCCTTCTTGGTCGTTGGATTGGCTACTCGCTCGATCTCGCTGGCATCGCCGGCATCATCATCTCTATCGGCGTAACGGCTGACTCCTTCATCGTCTTCTTCGAACGCATTAAGGACGAAATCCGCGCGGGTAGAACTTTCCGCTCCGCGGTTCCGCA
Organism: Corynebacterium sp. HMSC073B01; assembly: GCF_001838255.1. Taxonomy (NCBI): domain Bacteria; kingdom Bacillati; phylum Actinomycetota; class Actinomycetes; order Mycobacteriales; family Corynebacteriaceae; genus Corynebacterium; species Corynebacterium sp. HMSC073B01. The sequence continues at coordinate 5,725 of NZ_KV836165.1, forward strand.
CGCTTGGCGACGAGCACGGCGCACCATCCTATCGGGTAACTTTGTGTCCATCATTGCGGCTGTGGTTCTTTACATCCTGGCCGTTGGCGATGTCCGCGGTTTCGCGTTCACACTTGGTCTCTCCACAGCATTCGACATTGTGACGGCTTTCCTCGTGACTGCGCCGTTGGTCATCCTGGCTACTCGTAAGTGGCCAGCTTTGTCCAAGCCGTCGATGAACGGCTTCGGCTCGGTCATGGAGATTGCACAGAGGAATAAGACTGTAGCTGCCGGTAAGAAGGCCGGAGCCTCCGATGCCTCCGCCAGTACGGCTGCCGACACCGGTGCAGCTCACTCCAGCGCGAATGAGGGGAAGTAGGAATCCATGAATACTACTCAGACGAATCCGGCGCTAATCACTGAGCCAGAAAGCGTGAAAGACGACTCCTTTTTCCGCCGCCTCTACACCGGCGAGGGTGGAATCAACATCGTCGGCAAGCGGAAGCGCTGGTACCAGATTGCCGTCGCCATCATCGTTGTTGCTTTCGCAGCGATGCTGATTCGCGGGTTCAGCTTCGGTATCGACTTCGAGGGCGGTACCAAGATGACTATGCCGCCGGCCTCAGTGACAACTGAGCAGGCCGAGGAGGTTTTCACCGAGGCGACCGGCGTGAAGCCGGAGCTGGTACAAATTATCGGTTCTGGTGAGGGCCGAATCCTGGAGATCACCTCTGAGAAGCTGACTCAGGACCAGATTAATAGTGCTCGTATCGCGTTGAATGATGCATTCAAGCCCGTCGATGTGCAGGGGCAGCAGACCCCGGATGCCATTGGTGACTCGACCGTGTCGGAGTCGTGGGGCTCTTCGATTACCAACCGAATGCTGCTGGCTGCAGTGGTGTTCCTGGGTCTGGTGTTCATCTACATCACCATTCACTTCGAGCGCGACATGGCCATTGCCGCAATTCTCGCCCTGGTTGTGGATGCAATCGTGATTATGGGCATCTACGCGCTCATTGGTCTTGACGTCACCCCGGCAACCATTATCGGCTTGCTGACAGTGCTGTCGTTCTCCCTGTACGACACCGTCGTGGTTTTCGACAAGGTCGACGAGAACACGGCAGGCTATCGTTCATCGACCCGTAGAAGTTACGCCGAGTTGGTGAACCTGGCGGTCAACCAAACCATCATGCGTTCTATCAACACCACGGTGTCGACGCTCCTGCCAATCCTGGCACTGATGGTCATCGCCGTGGGCATGCTAGGGGTCGGAACGCTGAAGGACCTTGCACTCGTTCAGCTCATCGGCATTATTCAAGGTACGTTCTCTTCGATCTTCCTGGCTTCGCCGCTGTTGGTAACGCTCAAGTCGCGTCAGCGTGAATACCGCAAGCATGATGAAGCGGTGCTGGCCGCTCGCACAAAGGTATCTGCTGGGGAAGACTCGAACACTGAGTCGGCTGCCGCCGATGCCGCGGAGGGCACGGGCGCGGAAGACGCGTCGACAAGCGAAATGGAACAGTCGACGCCGAAACGAACGGTGAAGACTCCGAAGCTTGAGGGCGATGAAAACAAGCCGCTGTCCTGGCGTCCGGGGCAGTAGGAGGTAGCGCCTCCCAGTGGTTCGGGTGAAACTACTTTAAAAGCGCATTGTGCGGGTATCGTTGACAGGTACCCGCACTTTTTCTTTTTGCCGAAAAGGAGCTTAAACCTGTGTCGTATGCACACGCGCGTGAGGCATTAGCTGATCAGATTCGGTTTGTGCCCGATTTTCCAGTTGAGGGCGTACTGTTCGAGGACCTGACGCCGGCGCTTGCCGACGCCACGACGTTCGCCCTGCTTGTGGACGAGATTTCCGCCAAGGTGAAAGAGTTCGGGGCCGATATTATCGGCAGCCTCGATGCGCGTGGATTCCTGCTGGGTTCTGCGGTGGCATACAAGCTCGGACTGGGAGTGCTCGCTATTCGTAAGAAGGGCAAGCTCCCACCACCTGTGCTGACGGAGACCTATGAACTGGAATACGGTACGGCCGCGCTTGAGATTCCGGCTAGTGGGTTTGAGCTGAAGGGCAAGAAGGCCGTACTTGTCGACGATGTGTTGGCAACTGGTGGCACCCTGTGTGCAGCTCGCGCCCTGCTGGAGACAGCTGGTGTCGAGGTAACCGGGCTGTGCACCGTGCTGGAGGTTGAAGGCCTGGGAGCTCGGGAGAAGCTTGCTGATCTGCCTTTGTACGTGGTTAATAAGGGGTGAATGAGTCATGGCTGAAGGGCCCGCACGCCGTTATGGTGCCCGCCTAGCGCGAAGCCTTACCGGCAACAGAACGAAAATCCGCCCGGTGCTAGATCCCCTTGTCGCGGTGCATCGACAGGTGCATCCGCGCGCAGATTTGGCTGTGCTTCAGCGTGCCTACGATACCGCCGAGCGCCTTCACGACGGCGTGTACCGGAAATCCGGCGAGCCATACATCACTCACCCGCTTGCAGTCGCCACTATTGCCGCCGAGATCGGCATGGATACCACCACGCTGGTGGCAGCGCTGCTACATGACACGGTCGAAGATACCGATTACACGCTGGAGGACCTGGAGCGGGACTTCGGCCCAGAAGTCGCACGACTGGTCGACGGTGTGACCAAATTGGATAAGGTCGCGTTGGGCTCCGCCGCCGAGGCAGAGACCGTGCGAAAGATGATTATCGCCATGAGCCAGGACCCGCGCGTGCTGGTTATCAAGGTGGCTGACCGGCTGCATAACATGCGCACAATGCGCTTCCTGCCGCCGGAAAAGCAGGCTAAGAAGGCCCGTGAGACCCTCGAGGTGATTGCACCGCTGGCGCATCGTTTGGGAATGGCCAGCGTGAAGTGGGAGTTGGAAGATCTCTCCTTCGCCATTTTGTACCCGAAGAAGTACGACGAGATTGTGCGTTTGGTCGCAGATCGAGCGCCGCAGCGGGACCGGTACATCCAGGAAGTCTCCGAGATGATTCAGAAGGATCTGAAGGAGTCTCACATTGCTGCTGAGGTACAGGGCAGGCCGAAGCACTACTGGTCGATTTATCAGAAGATGATTGTCCGCGGCCATGAGTTCGACGAGATTTTTGACCTGGTCGGACTTCGAGTTCTGGTGGACACGACCAAGGATTGCTATGCCGCGATGGGTGCCGTCCACTCGCTGTTCAAACCTATGCCGGGGCGATTCAAGGACTATATTTCCGCGCCGCGTTTCGGGGTTTACCAGTCGTTGCACACAACGGTCATCGGTCCAGGTGGCTCCCCGCTAGAAGTGCAGATTCGCACCCATGAGATGCACTACAACGCTGAGTACGGCATTGCCGCACACTGGCGCTACAAGGAAACCAAGGGCTCTCACAAGGGAGATTCCGCCGAAGTCGATCAGATGGCGTGGATGCGTCAGCTGCTGGATTGGCAGCGGGAGGCCGCAGATCCTAACGAGTTCCTGGACTCCCTGCGCTATGACCTCTCAGTCACTGAAATTTTTGCGTTCACACCTAAGGGCGATGTCATCACATTGCCTGCGGACTCCACGCCGGTCGACTTTGCCTACGCGGTCCATACTGAAGTAGGTCACCGATGTATTGGTGCCAAAGTCAACGGCAAGCTAGTGGCGTTGGAATCACCGCTAAAAACTGGCGACCGCGTCGAGATTTTCACGTCCAAGGATGCCGATTCCGGTCCGTCTAAGGACTGGGAGAAGTTTGTTAAAACTCCACGTGCGCGGGCAAAGATCCGTCAGTGGTTTGCCAAAGAGCGCCGCGAGGAGGCACTCGATGCCGGCCGTGACGCACTGGCTGCAGAGGTACAGCGCGGCGGTCTGCCGATGCACCGCCTGTTCACTCCGGCGTCCATCAAGCAGATTGCCTCCGAGCTGCACTATGCGGATGTCGATGCGCTCTATACCGCTATCGGTAAGGGGCAGGTCTCAGCGCAGCATGTGACTCACCGGCTGATGGCGCAGTTCTCGAGCGCGGACGATGCCGAAGAGCAGTTGGTCTCCCGCACGCCAATTTCAAAGATGAACGTGCACAACACTCCGCGCCGCGCTGACAGCACGGGTGTGTTGGTAGAAGGCAGCGCGGATATGGCCGCTAAGCTTGCCAAATGCTGTACGCCTGTGCCGGGCGATGCCATCTTTGGCTTCGTCACCCGCGGCGGTGGGGTCAGTGTGCACCGTACGGACTGCACTAATGCGGAGAAGCTGCACCAGGAGCCGGAGCGCATTATCGAGGTCTCCTGGGCAACAGATTCCTCCGGTGCGGTCTTCATGGTTACGGTGCAAATCGAAGCACTTGACCGTCATGGACTGCTCTCGGAGATTACTCGCGTCTTCTCCGATCAGAAGGTCTCAATCCTGTCGACGTCCTCCCATACCTCCGATGACCGCGTTGCCGTAATGCGTTTTAGCTTCGAGGTTTCGGACACTAAGCAGATGGGCTATATCTTCAACATTCTGCGCGGTGTCGAGGGAGTCTTCGATGTCTACCGCATTACTTCTGGTCAGTAGGCGGTTTAGCAGCCCATCGATATGTGAAAAAGGATGAGGCCGCGTAGGTATTAAAACAGGGCCAAGGTGAAACACGGGTTAAGTGACAAAAAGTGTGTCCGCTCGG
>NZ_KV836166.1:0-21334 GCF_001838255.1 Corynebacterium sp. HMSC073B01
CATGCGGACACACTTTTCTTTACTTAACCCGGCTTTGGTGTGCCAATCTCAGCGTGCAGCCTCAATGGGCGGTGTAAACCTCAGGCCTTAGCCATCTAGTCAAGGGCCTCCAGCAATTTCTCGAGGTGCGCGCGCACCCGGGGCCACGATTCCACGAAAGGCGGCAGCAGATCGAGGCTGTCGACGTCGTCAAGCGGAATCCAGCGCAGCTCTAGAGACTCTTCGTTCGGATGCGTCTCCAGCTCTTCGGCAGCTAGTGCGTAAACCGTGTGGTACTTCCAGCCGCCGGCGAGCTCGGGGCGGTCCGGATCGGCCGGGAAGGGGCCGGTGGTGACCTGCGTGTCGAGGATGCGAAGCTGATGCTCCAGCAGCCCAGTTTCCTCAGCCGTTTCACGCAGCGCGGTCGCCTCAGGAGTCTCATGAGAATCACAAGCCCCACCAGGAACACCCCACGTTAGGGGGAACGATGTCCAGTCAGCTCGATACTGCATAAGCACCGTGCGCTGAGGGCTCACAATCAGCAGCCCTGCAGCTCCGAAGCGTCCCCAGCAGCGCGTACCGTTGGGGCCGGCCGCCCAACCATTTCCATCCTGAAGCATGTCTCCACCCTACGCCAGATACCCTTGTGTTTTCCGTCACAAGCCCGAGCGACTAAGATTTGCAAGGAACTAACGTTGCTCTGAGCGGAGAGATTGTCGCAGGCGACTTCGGTCACGTCGGAAGGACACGTGCACATGGGTGAAACCACTTCAAGTGCGCCTCATTCCCGCGCCCACGACAAAAGCCGAAACCCATTCCACCGCAAGAATCGCGCTCCACGCCGAACTCGTTTCAGCGGTCGCACCACTCCCGGTGGCGAAAGCTTAGACACACACACTGCGGCTCAGGCGGCAAAGGAATCGAAAGATACTCCCGCCTCCACCCCGGCTCCCGAGAGCGCGGCACCATCAACTGCTCTGGACACTACAGAGTCCTCGGCTAATGCCCCAGCAACGGCCGCAACCCCAACAGCCCTGGCAGACTCTCCGCGCGATACAGACTTGCGCGTGGATGCCCTGGAGATTGGCCCGCGCAACCGGAGATTGACACGTTTTCTCGGTGAGCGCCTCTACGACAAACTCGGCCCGTCGGCCACGTATGTGCGCCGGTCAGCGTCATTTTTGATAACGTCACCGGGCCGATTGACCATAGTCGCCCTCATCCTCATCGTCGCTATCCTGGCAGCCGGCCTATCCATGTGGCAAACAACCTCGCAACGCCAGCAGCAGCTCACCCGAATTTCACAACTGAGCGAGCCGATGGCCAATGCCTCGCAGAATCTCTATGCCTCGCTGACGATTGCCGATGCGTCGGCCAACACCGCTTTTTCCCGCGGCACGCTCAACAGCAGCCAGGACTTGGTCAGCAACTTCGACGATGTCATCGCACAAGCATCCATGTCCGCTACCCGCGCAGCTACGGGCATTGAAAACGTCGATGATCCAGAGATGAAGGATGTCGCGACTGTACAGCGACTGTTGCCGGTCTACACCGGCATGGTCGAGACAGCTCGCGCGAATGCGCGCCAGGGCAACCCCGTCAGTGTCGCGTACCTCGCCTCTGCCTCAAACTTGATGCAGGTCCAGATTCTGCCAGCTGCAAAATCGCTCTACGAACGCACCAGTACCACCACTAATGAGGAGCAGCGCGAACTATCGAAACCACCTCTTTTCCCGATGTCAGGCCTGGCAGCGGCAATTTTGATGCTGCTAATCACACAGTGGTGGCTGACTCGCCGCACCGGTCGATTATTCAACGTCGGCCTGTTTGGTGCAACCATGCTGATGGCCATCGCACTTGTCGGTGTGGGAATCGCCACCACTCAGCCGTGGCAGTCTAACTCCCTCTTCGGAGAGCAGCGCCCGGACGTTCATGCCCTAACCCAAGTACGCATTGATGCCCAGCAGCTACGCGCCAGCGAAACCCTCGGCTTAGTGCGCCGTCAGCCCGCGGATGCGGAGTCCTTCTCGCAGTCGGTGCGCACCCTGGTCGGCGAGCTGGAAAGAGTGGACGCCAACGCGCCGGACGACGATGTCAGAGCCGCCATCCACGGTATCTACAGCTGGGAGTCCGGCCACAACCTGATGATGGGGCACTTGAGTTCAGGAGACTACGCCGGTGCGGTTCGCATCGCGACCGATGTGGATAATGCCAGCTCGTCGGCGACTGCGTTCAACCAGGTCGATGAGTCGCTACAGAATTCCATCGCCGAGTCCCGCCTGACCGCCCGTGAGAACCTCGACCAATCCCGTCGCGCTATCGCGGCACTGTCCCTCGCCACGGTTACGCTGACCGTCATCGCGGCAGTTCTGGTTGTTTTCGGCTTCCGACACCGGCTTCTGGAGTACCTATGATCGTTTCGTTCTCCCCGTCGCTCCACAGTCTCGCCGGTTGGCGGCGCAGGGCCGTCCTTGGTGCACTCGCCATCGCCGGGCTCACCGTCAGTGCCTGCGCGACCGATTCGCTTGCCGACGATCCCTACTCGCGCACAATCCTGGAGGCCACCGGTGACTTCCCCCTGCCACCGGGCGCGTTCTACGACAAAGCCTCCTCGAGGAAGCCTGCGGCAGAAGCCAACGCCCCAGATCTGTCCACACTCGCCCCCGATGACCAAACACCGGAAGAGCGAATCCCGGAGATTTACCAGCGCGGCCGCATCATCGTTGGTGTTGACCAATCATTGAACCTGCTCAGCTTCCGCGACTTCAGCACTGGAGAGCTCTCGGGGTTTGAAGTATCCCTGGCACAAGAGATTGCCCGGGACATCTTTGACAATCCCGATGCTGTCGAGTTTCGGTTCGTCGACAGCAACGAACGCACTGCCGCACTCGAAGACGGCACTGTCGATGTCGTTTTGCGCACTATGACGGTCACCGATGCCCGGCGCGAAAGGGTGCTGTTCTCCGCACCGTATTTGACAGCACGAGCTGGAGTTCTAGTCTCTTCGCCGGGTGGCGATGCTTCCCCCGAGGACGTCGAGGACGGTCGCATCTGCGTTTCCCGGGGATCCACTACCGAGGATTTGATTCGACGGCTCTCGCCGAACAATACGCTGCTGTTGGTCGGTAACTGGTCGGATTGCCTCATTTCACTTCAAAACAGCCAGGCAGAGATTGTCGTTGCCGATGACACCATTCTCGCTGGTATCAACGACCAAGATCCGGCCACCGCCATTGTCCAGCGGGGCTTGAACGAGGAAAGCTACGCGGCCGGTGTATCCAAGGGGAACCCAGGCCTAGTTCGCCAAATCAACGCGACCCTGGAGCGTATGGCGAGCGACGGCACCTGGCAGTCCCTCTACGACACTTGGTTCGGCCCCTTCCTGCCAAGCGGTACACAGCCATCGCCACAGTACGGCGACGACGAAGACATACTTGGAATCTCCCCCACACCGGAAGCTGCTCCAGAAGGCGAGGTGGAAAACCGATGAGCGACGAAAACCAGTACTCCGAGCAAGCCCAGCATCCCCAGTACACGCCGGAGCCCCAGGAGGATGCTCACGCAGAGGCAGAGGCAGCTGCCACTCAGGCCGTCGCCTTCGACCCATTCGCCGATGAAGACGACGAACAAGAGCCCGGCACTGCCGCTGTCGCCTTCGACCCTTTTGCGGACGATGATGACGATGACGAAGAGTTCGATATCGCCGAATTGTTGGGGCGCGGGGGCTCGTCGTCAAGCGCGACGACCCAACCCGGCACCCAGACGCCAGATCCGTCGATGGCCTCGCACCGGAAAGCGTTGGAGGACTTCCGCCGGAGGCGATCGAATGCACACCGCGGACGCACTGTCGCCGACGGCATGGTGCACTTGCCGTACATCACAACGCAGGATCCGCGCGATGCAGTAATGAGTGATGAGAAGATTCGAGCGACGAATAAGCCGGCGCCGAGCCTGAAAGCCGGCGATATCGTGGCGGATCAGTACGAGATCGTGGGCCCGATTGCCCACGGCGGGCTCGGCTGGATTTACCTGGCGATTGACCACAATGTCTCGGATCGTTGGGTCGTGCTCAAGGGCATGATGGCAGCGAAAAACGAGAAGGATTTCGCCGTAGTCCAGGCGGAACGCGAGTTCCTCGCGGAAATCTCGCATCCGGGAATTGTGAAGATCATCAACTTCATCGATGAGACGGACGCCAACAGCGCCACCGGCTTCATTGTGATGGAGTACGTCGGCGGCCCGTCGTTACGCAAGCAGCGACGGAGCTACCCCGACGGCGTCATGCCCTGTGACCTGGCGATTGGCTACATCCTGGAGCTGCTCCCCGCGCTGGATTACCTGCACTCGCGCGGCGTTGTCTACAACGATTTGAAGCCGGACAACGTGCTGCTCAGCGAAGACCACGTCACGCTTATCGACGTTGGCGCGGTCACCGGCATCGGCGCCTACGGCCATATCTACGGCACGCCCGGTTTCCAGGCGCCGGAGATTGCCACGACGGGACCAACGATTGCCAGCGATATCTACACAGTCGGCCGCACGCTGGCCTCGCTGATTCTGAAGTTGCCGGCGACCAACGGCGTCTACGACCCGGGGCTACCCTCACCTGTCGAAGAGCCTCTATTCCGCCGTTTTTACTCGCTCTACCGCTTCCTACTACGCGCTTGCCACGAGAACCCGGAGGCTCGCTTCGGTTCTGCCGAAGAGATGAGTGTGCAGCTCATCGGCGTATTGCGCGAGATTCTGGCGGTGCGCGACGGCGTGCAATTCCCGCAGGCGGTGTCGAATTTCTCGCCGCAGCGTTCCACGTACGGCACCAAGCACCTGGTGTTCCGCACCGATCAGCTTGTCGACGGCATCACCCGCGGCGTGGAAATCACTCCGCAAGAAGTGACCTTCGCGCTGCCTGTACCACTGATTAACCCGACAGATCCGGGTGCGCGCATCTTGAGTGCCTCGTCGTTTACAGAGCCCAACGAACTTATCGAAACACTGACCAATGCGCTGTCCGAACCCGAGTATGGCTCTTCCGTGGAAATTCCACTGGGCATCGTGCGTGCGAAACTGGACCTCGGATTAATTGATGAGGCCCGCGACAGCCTCCGCGATGTCTCTGAACGTTTGCAGCGCGATTGGCGTTACCACTGGTACGAGGGCGTGACTTATTTGCTTCTCGACCAATTCAACGATGCCCTCGCCTCGTTCCACCACGTGCTGACGATGCTGCCCGGCGAGCCCGCCCCGAAGTTGGCGCTGGCAGCGACTCTCGAGTTGATTCAACAGCGCTTGGGCATCGCCAACGCATCTCTCCTCGAGCCCGCTGTCGCCCGCGCCGCCGCGAACTTGAGCAGCGCGCTGGATAATGTCGCTGCCGATACGCCCGAGATCTTCTCCCCCGCCTGGGCCAGCGAGTCCCTGTCGCCTCAGACCATTCGTTTCAACACCCTGCGTCTCTACGCCGTCGTGTGGGCGGCCAACCCGACGACGGTATCCTCCGCCTTCGGGCTAGCTCGTCAGCTGGCCTCTGAGCGCCAACACGAAATGGCTATCTCCCAGCTTGACCGCGTACCCGGTAACTCCCGTCACCATCGCATGGCACGTTTGACGACGATTCTGATGCTCACCTCAGGGATGCCCTCCGAGTTAACTGAATCGAGAATTCGCCGTGCTGCGCGTCGTCTGGTGGAGCTGCCGACGAATGAACCGCGCATGCCACAGCTACGCATCGCCGTGATGGCGTCCGCGCTGAACTGGTTGCGCAGCTCGAACCTCGACCATGCAGCTAGCTCCAATGGTCTTTTCGATGCGCCCTTTACCGTGGCCGGCCTGCGTGAAGGATTGGAAAAAGACTTACGGATGCTGGCACGCTCTTCGCAGTTTCCGCGACACCGCTACAACTTGGTGGATATCGCAAATCTCATTCGGCCACGGACTTGGCGTTAGCTCTCTAACAGCTCCTTACCGAACCTGGTCAAACATGCTGTTGTGGGCCTGAGCGCCACCCCAGAATTGGTGAATAAAGAGAGAATTGCCTTTCGTGGTTTAAGATATCCTCTATGTTTGCCTCTTCGAAATCCTCTCTCCGCAGCGCTAAGCGCGTAATTATCAGCGCTGCAGCCCTCACCACTGCCTTTGGTATTGGGGCCGGCACTGCCGTTGCCCTGCCGGTTTCTCCAGACCTGCAGTCGCTTAGCCAGAGTGTTCGGGACCTCAAGCTGCCGGAGATCTCGACTCTGAATTCGGGCGACCTTGCCCCTGAGCTCTCTGAGGTACTGGATTCCTCTTCGGTGAAGCTGCCGGATTCGGTCGTCGCTCTGATTAATGAAAACTTCAAGTTCGCTGAAAACAACAAGCAGGTGGCGGACAAGGTCAAAACTCAGCTGCTGAACGCCATCGACAGCCTGCCGTTGCCAGCCGCACAGAAGGCCGAAGCCACCCGCGTTGTCAACGAGATTTTCGGTTTGCTGGGGGGCCAGGACGAGCCGTCGCAGCCTGAGCCGGCGCCTGCCCCTGCTCCACAGCCTGAGCAGAAGCCACGCCCTGAACCACGCCCAGAGCCAAACAACCCGTGCCCGCCGAGCGCCCGCGCATGCGTTGACCTGGCTAACCAGAAGACCTGGCTGCAGGAAAATGGCAACATCACCTACGGTCCGGTGCCAATGTCCTCCGGTATGCCAGGTTACGAAACCACCCGTGGCCACCTGAGCGTTACCCGCAAGGTCCGCGATGAGTGGTCCCGTCCTTACAACGGTCCGATGCCGTTCTCGGTGTACTTCACCAACGACGGCGAAGCTTTCCACGAGGGCTCTGTTAATCAGATGTCCCACGGCTGCATCCACCTGAACCACGATGATGCTGTGAAGTACTTCGATACCCTGCAGGTCGGCGACGGCGTCTACATCTGGTAGTTAGCTGCGCTGATGCGTTGAAACGATGACCGGGTGACTGAGCCTGTTGAGGCATAGGCGCAGTCGCCCCGGCGGTGAAAAATGAGCTCGCCCCACTAGGTTCTTCCAGTTTGGAAGACAGTGGGAGCGAGCTCATTTTTGTTGGGTCACAGCTGCGGATTCAACAGATGGGGCATCTAGCAGCCGTCGATTACGGAGGGTTACAGGGGGTCCTGCCTACTCGCCAGGGCCCCTGCCCAAAAACTACTCCACGAAGCTCATTGCGTAGCGAGCAATGGCCAGTTCCTCGTTGGTCGGCACCACGAAGACCTTGACCTTCGAGTCATCCGCCGAAATCAGACGTGGGCCGTCATTCGGCTGGGAGTTGAGCTCGTCATCAATCTTGATACCGAAGTTCTCAAGCTCAGCCATCGAATCACGGCGAATACCGACATGGTTCTCACCGACACCTGCGGTGAAGGTGATGGCATCGAGGCGGCCGAGAATCAGCATGTAAGAGCCGATGTAGCGGCGCAGCTGGTGGACATACATCTGGTACGCAGCCCAAGCATCCGGGTCGTGGTCATCCATGCGCTCCTGCAGGACTCGGAAGTCATTGACACCAGAGACACCCTTCAGACCGGACTGGCGGTTGCACAGATTGTCGATCTCGTCGATGCTCATGCCGTTGCGGTAGAGGTGGAAGATGACGCCCGGGTCAATGTCACCGGTACGGGTACCCATCATCAGACCAGCCAGCGGGGTCAGCCCCATCGAGGTATCCACCGCCTGGCCACCTCGGATAGCCGCACACGACGCACCATTACCCAGGTGCAGCGTAATCTGGTTGATTTCTTCTGCCGGCTTATTCAGAAGGTCCGGCACCTGCTTGGAAACAAACTCATGCGAGGTGCCGTGGAAGCCGTAACGACGGATATCAAACTTCGATGCGACCTCTGCGTTGAGCGGGTACAGAGCAGCAGCTGGCGGCATGGTGTGGAAGAAACCAGTGTCGAAGACGGCGACGTGAGGCACGTCCGAAAGCAGCTTGCGAGACTCCTCGATGCCTACGATATTGGCCGGGTTGTGCAGCGGCGCCAGCGGAATAAGGTCGCGGATCATGCCGACGATTTCGTCGGTAATCAGCTCCGGTCCAGAGAACAGGCGACCACCGTGAACGACGCGGTGACCGACGGCTGCAATATCCACCGACTCCGGACCAACACCGTGCTCATCCATCAGCTCGAACGCGCGGTCAAGACCACTGGCGTGGTCAGCGATAGGCTCGGTGATTTCAATCTTCTGTCCGGAGAACTTCAGATTAATAATGCCGTCTTCTTCACCAATGCGCTCCACCAGACCGGAGACATACGGCGGCTGCGTGGAGTCCTTCTCCGGGTCTACCAGCTGAAACTTGATAGAGGAGGAACCGGAGTTCAAAACAAGTACGTGACGGGACATAATAATTAGTTTCCTCCAGCCTGAATAGCGGTAATTGCAACCGTGTTGATGATGTCCGGCACCGTGGCGCCACGGGAAAGGTCGTTGACCGGCTTGTTCAAGCCCTGCAGAATCGGGCCGATTGCCAATGCACCACCACAGCGCTGGGCAATCTTGTAACCGATGTTACCGGCGTCCAGATCCGGGAACACGAAAACAGTTGCCTTACCCGCAACGGAGGAATCCGGCATCTTCTTCGCAGCCACAGACGGGTCAATAGCAGCATCGAACTGCAGCGGACCATCGACAGCGAGCTCCGGAGCCAGCTCCTTGGCCTTGGCCAGGCCCGCCTTCACACGGTCCACATCCTCACCTGTGCCGGATACTCCAGTGGAGTAGCTCAGCATGGCGACGCGGGCATCGATGCCGAAGGAAGCTGCAGTCTCGGCGGATACCACCGCGATTTCACCCAGCTGTTCCGGAGCCGGCTTCGGCAGCACCGCACAGTCCGCAAAACCCCACAGCGAGTTGTCCATAACCATGAGGAACAGTGATGACACCGTGGAAGCCGACGGCTTGGTCTTAATGATTTGCAAGGACGGACGAATGGTGTGCGCAGTTGTGTGGGCTGCACCGGACACCATGCCGTCGACAAGCCCGTTGTGAATCATCATCGTCGCGAAGTAGGAGATGTCCTGCATCGTCTCACGGGCCTGCTCCAGCGTGACCCCCTTGGCCTTGCGCATCTCTGCGAACTGTTCCGCGAACTGCTCAACATATTCGGAGGTCTGCGGGTTCCAGAGATGGGCGGCGTCGATGTCAAAACCCAGTTCGGCGGCGCGTGCCTTCATCGCATCCGGGTCGCCGAGGATAGTGAGCTCACAGATGTCCTCGCGCAGGAGGTAATCAGCGGCCTCAAGAATGCGGTCATCGTCCCCCTCTGGCAGCACAATGTGACGCTTATCAGCCTTGGCGCGCTGCAACAGCCACCACTGGAAACGCTGTGGAGTCATCACTGCGGTGACCTCGCGGCTTACGACCTTGCGCAGCCCCTCAGCATCGTCAACGGCAACAACGGGAACGTCGAGCTCGAGAGTCTTAGCAGCCTCAGCTGCCTCCTCCCCTGTAAGGACAACTGCGAGTACCTCGCTGTGACGCTGAGCTGCACTGCTGAGAGCCAAACGAACGCGAGCCTTTGCGGCCTCTGTGTGGCAGCCCTCGCCACCAGCGACAACGATGACACCGGCGCCGGCGACGGTGGCAATGCGGAAGTCAAAATCGAGGTTGCCGGAGCCGGTCAGAACAGCCACCCCCTCGTTAGCAGCGCGATCAGCCTCAACAGCACTGACGATGGTGTCAAGCGCGGATTCCGGATCCACAACAACCTGATCCACGGTGGCGCCGTGCGCCCCACCGACAGTGTGGAGGCAACGTGCCCCACCCAGTGCCTCAGACAATGCCGTAATGACATCTTGCAGATTGTCTGCGCGGTCCACTGAAGTAATCAGGACTGCGGAGTTGTTGGTGGACGCTTGGGCGTTCTTATCGCTCACCGACGTTCCTTTCTCGCACTGCGCTTAATCGTTGACTTATTTAAACGTTGACTTGGCTCGAGCCGTTGGACTGCCGGAGGCTCAAGACCATGCTGAGCTTCTAATCCTGCTGAATCTAATCCCGCTGAGTCCCAAATCATTATTTTCATCTTATTGTGAGTCACCTTACATCTCACGGCGGACTCAAACCTCTTTGGTTACCCCTGGTAGCCACACTTTTCCCCACAGATTCCAACAATTTTCCCGCATAATCGCGGCTTTTATGCGGTTTTTCTAGTGAACTAGCCCAAATTCCCACATTAGACGTGACTAAGGTCACATTTAGTTTTGTATGCCTTCAAAAGCATCTCACCGATGATGTGATGCTCACCTCTCGATTTTTCGTAAGTTATCGCTACGATTGGGGGCGCTACCATTGGGAATGTCGAATAAACCGATAGCTCACCAATAACTCCTTTCCCCACGAGGTCACCGCTGGCAGCTACTTATGCCGCGGCCTCGTGGCCGTCGTAAAGCATTAGAGAAAGAAGGACACACTTCATGAATCGCCCGCTCCGCGTTGCCGTAATTGGCTCTGGCCCGGCCGGTGTTTATGCTTCCGATGCACTGATGAAATCCAGTACTGACGTGGAAGTCGATCTGTTTGAAAAGATGCCGGCTCCATTCGGTCTAATCCGCTACGGCGTCGCCCCCGACCACCCACGCATCAAGGGCATCATCATGGCCTTGCACCGCGTGATGGAAAAGCCGGAGCTGCGCCTATTTTCCAACGTTGAGTTCGGCAAGGACATCACACTCGACGAATTAAAGGAGCATTACGACGCCGTCATCTTCGCCACCGGTGCCGTCGGCGACCGCGCACTGCCAACGCCGGGAGCGGACCTGCCGGAGCACTTCGGCGCAGGCGAATTCGTGGGCTTCTACGACGGCAATCCACTCTTTGAGCGCACCTGGGACCTTTCGGCGGAGTCCGTGGCCGTCGTCGGTGTCGGCAACGTCGCGCTGGATGTCTCTCGAATCCTGGCGAAGACCGGTGAGGAACTGCACGTCACAGAGATTCCGGACAATGTCTACGAGGTTCTGAAGACAAATAAGGCCAAGGAAGTCCACGTCTTCGGCCGCCGCGGCCCGGCACAGGCAAAGTTCACTCCGCTGGAGCTCAAGGAGCTCGACTACTCACCGAACGTCGAGGTCGTTGTCGATCCGCGCGATATTGATTACGACTCCGCATCCGAGATTATGCGTCGCAACTCCAAGATCACTGACCAGGTCTGCACCATCCTGGAGAACTACGCCATCCGTGAGCCAAAGAACGCACCGCACAAGCTCTACATTCACTTCTTCGAGTCGCCAGTGGAAATCCTCAGCGAGGAGGGTACCGACGGCCAGCAGCATGTGACAGGCTTGCGCACTCAGCGCATGGAATACGACGGTGCTGGCGGGCTGCGGCCGACCGGCGAGACCACCGACTGGAAGGTCGGCGCTGTCTACTCCGCCGTGGGCTACCGCTCTGATGCGCTGCCGGGTATCCCGTTCGACAACGTGAAGAATGTCATTTCCAACGTCGGTGGTCGAGTCATCGAATCCGATAACACCGAGGATGAAGCAGCCGAGGCCATCACTGGCCTCTACACCACCGGTTGGGTTCGCCGCGGACCGGTCGGCCTGATTGGTAATACCAAGGGCGATGCCAACGAGGCCGTAGCCAATCTGCTGGCCGATGCCGCCGAGGGCAAGAAATTCAACCCGTCGAAGCCGGAGTTGTCCGCTGTCAACGAGCTGCTGGAGTCCAAGGGTATCGACTACCTGGACTGGGAAGGTTGGCACAAGCTCGATGCTGCCGAACGCACCGCCGGCGAGGCCGAGGGTCGCGAACGCAAGAAGTACGTCGAGTGGGATGAGATGGTCACCCACTCCAAGGGCGAGTAACGGCGAGTAACTAGGACGGATAAAAAGCGTCGGCTACGCCACTACCTTCACGTCCGTGTACGCGGCGCGCGAGTCCCAGCGGCAGCACACAATCGGCGCCAACAGCTCGGCCAATGGCTCACCAAAAGCCACCTGACCAGCACCGTCGGCAGCGCCTGCATCGATGACTCGATCCCACAATAGGCCCGGCGCGGTAAACAGCGGCACCACTACGAGTCCGCGTCCGCGCTTGGCCGCGCGCTCCTGCGCCGCGGCCACAGCATCGGCTCCCTTGATTTTCTCAGGACCGACCACGAATGCCGCGCTCACATGTCCCGGCAGCATCCCGCCAAGGTTTGCCGCAAACTGGTGCACCGCCGCATTGGCATCCTCATCAGAGGAGCCGACCCCCATCACCAGCGCATCGACCGGCCAGGAAAAAGATGCATTCTCCGCCGCTTCGATGATTCGCTTTACGACGGCGCGCTTCGTGCCGTCGCCAAGCCCGAGTCCTTCAGCCACTGTGATGTCAACACCATGCCGATCGCAGAGTCGAACCTGCTCGGGAACGTCGACTCGCGAGTGGAACGCATCGGTGAACAGCAGCGGTACGGCCAGTGCCTGAGTCTCGCCGGCAGCGGCGAGCTCGGCACAGACGGTATCCAGTGAGGGCTCGTCGAGGTCCAGCCAGGCGAGGCGAATCTGAGAGGGCGCATCCAGACGGGTGAGCGGCATCTTCTCGCGCACGAGCGCGACCACGTCTTCGAGCACCGGTTTGGTCTCTGAGTGCCGAGAACCGTGCGCAAGCAGAATCAGTGCGGTCATCGATGGTCTCCTCAGGCTCGCTAGCTGTGCTTTCTGGTTTCTCTACCTGGCAGCTCTACTGGGCAGCGCCACGCACGAGGCCTGCGGTGAGGGTGTCACCGGTGCCCGGCTCGATGAGCAGGAATGCACCGACACGGCCACCGACGCGGTAGGCATCGACCGGCAGCGGCTGTGCGACCTCGACGGTGATCTCCGCGACGTCGTTGACTGCAAGCTGATCAGCCACACCGGTGGGCTCACCGGTTTCGATATCGATGAGCGCATCGACGGAAGCGATACGACCACGCACCAGTGCGGCACCATAGCGCACCTCTACGACGCGACCGACTGCCAACGGCTTGTCTGCAAGGTGGACGGCCACGGCGGAGAAACGGCGCACGTCTTCCGGGCGCGTGCCACTGATGAGGTCGCCACGGGCGAGGTCGAACTCGGCATCCAGGCTGATGGCCACCGACTGGCCGGCCACGGCCTCAGTGACATCCTCAGCTGCCACGGTGATCTTCGTGACCGTAGCCTGACGGTTGGCGTCTACGGAGACAACATCGCCCACACGCACGCTACCTGCGGCGATACGGCCGGCGTAACCACGGTATTCAGTGGCGTGATCGCGAATGACATAGTCGATGGGCAGGCGCAGGTCAGCCTCGGCATCGGTTTCCAGGTCGGCACCGATGTTGAGGTTTTCCAGCAGCTCCAGCACGGTCGGCCCCTCGTACCACGGAGTGTGCTCAGAAGAATCGACAATGTTGTCGCCGACCAGAGCCGACACTGGAACAACGAAGGTGTTCTGCAGACCCAGGCGCTCTGCTAGTGCTGCCACATCCGACTCAATGGCGCGGAAGGCCTCTTCGCTGTAGTCCAGTAGGTCAATCTTGTTGACTGCGAAAATCACGTGGCGAACGCCCAGCAGACCGGCCACCGTTGCGTGACGCTTGGTCTGCGTCACGACGCCGTTGCGCGCGTCGATAAGCAAAACGACGGCCTCGGCGGTGGACATACCGGTGACGGTGTTTCGGGTGTACTGCTCGTGACCTGGGCAGTCGGCGAGGATGAAGGAGCGGACGTCGGTGGCGAAGTAGCGGTAGGCGACATCGATGGTGATGCCCTGCTCACGCTCGGCCCGCAGACCGTCGACCAGCAGCGACAGGTCCGGGTTTTCCTGACCGCGCGCCTGTGAGGAGGCGACGACGGCCTCGTACTGGTCAGCGAGGATATTCTTCGTGTCGTGCAGCAGGCGACCGACGAAGGTGGACTTACCGTCGTCGACGGAGCCAGCGGTGCACAGGCGAAGAGTGCGACGAGCGCGAGTGGCGCGGTCAGCGGAAATCAGGGTAGCTGGGGAATTTGGCTGGCTCATCAGAAGTAACCTTCCTTCTTACGGTCTTCCATGGAGGATTCGGACAACTTGTCATCTGCGCGGGTAGCGCCGCGCTCGGTGAGCTTGGATGTGCGAAGTTCCTCCATGACCTCCGCAATAGTGGTGGCAGTCGATTCGACAGCGCCGGTACAGCTCATGTCACCGACAGTGCGATAGCGGACAGTGCGAACCTCTAGGGTCTCACCGTCGCGGGGTCCACCCCACTCGCCCGGTGCCAACCACATGCCGCCGCGGTTGAACACCTCACGCTCATGGGCAAAGTAGATGGGTGGCAGCTCGATGTCACGGGCTTCGATGTAGGCCCAGACGTCGGCCTCGGTCCAGTTCGAGATTGGGAAAACGCGAACGTTCTCTCCAGCGGCGTGGCGACCGTTGTAGAGCCCCCACAGCTCGGGGCGCTGACGGCGTGGATCCCAACCGCCGAAGGAGTCGCGGACGGAGAACACGCGCTCCTTGGCGCGGGCCTTCTCCTCATCGCGGCGGGCGCCACCGAGAACGGCGTCGTAACCACGGTTGGCAATGGTCTCCACCAGTGGCACGGTCTGCAAGGGGTTGCGGGTGCCGTCGGCACGCTCGGTGAGCACACCGCTGTCAATCCAGTCTTGGACCTTGGCTACGTGCAGCTTAATGCCCGGCTGAGCGGCAATCTTGTCGCGGAATTCAATAACTTCGGGGAAGTTGTGGCCGGTGTCGACGTGGAGCAGCTCTAGCGGGATACCCGCCGGTGCGAAGGCGCGCTTGGCCAGCTCGAGCACGACGACGGAGTCCTTTCCGCCGGAGAAAAGTAGTGCCGGACGGTCGAACTGACCGGCGGTCTGGCGAATAATGTCGATGGCCTCGGCTTCCAGTTCGGCAAGCCGCGGATCGAGGCGGTTTTGTACGGAAACGGTGGTTGAGCTTGTCATGGGGGTTCTTTCTGTTGGGGCTGTGTTGGCTGTGTTAGCTTGTCGGCTGTTTTAACAAAACTGTCTGTATAAGCTGCAGTTCGCAGCGAGCCATGAGCGGCAATTGGCTAGTAGCTAGTGGCTGTCAGTATCGTCTAGCCGCCAGCCACTCAAACTAGAGGTGCAATCCGCACTCTGTCTTCTCGCTGCCCGCCCAGCGGCCCGAGCGCGGATCCGCACCCTCTGCCACTCGCACGGTGCATGTCGCGCAGCCAATCGACGGGAACCCCTGTTGTGTCAGCGGATGCACAATGAGGTCGTTGTCCTCGATGTACTGGGCAACGTCCTCATCCGTCCAGGTGGCCAGCGGGTTGAGCTTGATGCGACCGGTCTTATCGATTTCCAGTACCGGCGTGTGTGCGCGGGTCGGCGCGTCGACGCGCTTCAGACCTGTGACCCAGCCCTCGTAGGGGCGCTTCACAGCTGACAGCGGCTCGACCTTCCGCAGTGCGCAGCATCGCGTCGGGTCGGTCTTGTACAGATCTACGCCCTCTTCGGCATCCTGCTCGGCGCGGGTGCGCTTCGGCTCAATCGACAGCAGTCGGTTGTCGTAGCGCTGTGCGACCTGTTCTGCCACGTCGAGGGTCTCCGGGAAGTGGTAACCCGTATCCAGGAAAACCAGGTCGGCTTCCGGCGCGTGCCGAGCAGCCAGCTCCGCCAATACCGTGTCCTGCATCGACAGGGTCACAGCCAGTGGCGTGTGCAGGTGCTCCGCACCCCATTCCAGTACTTCCCCGGCAGTGGCAGTCTCCAGCTTGGAGCCCCACTCCAGTGCAAGCTCAATCAGACGGCGAGCAGTTTCCGGGTTGTCCAGCACATCCTCACGCGCGAGCGCCTCCTGAGTCTTAATGACTTCAGCGGTTTTCAGTCCCGTGCTCATGACGCCACCTTCCTATCAATATGACCATGCAGTTTCACTGTGAATACCCGGCAACATTCGCGGCATTGCCAGGCGTAATCGGTTTCCACATCGGGCCACAGATCATCACCGCCGCAGTAAGGGCAATGCATCACCGCACCCCGGTTCGGATTGGGGTGTGCGCTTCGGCCACCGATCCCCAGTCGTGCTGGCACCTCGTCTTTTTCGCTTGCCGACGGCCCCTGCGACCGAACCTCGTTGGGAGATTCACTCACTTCAGGTCCTCCTCATCAGCGCGGACAATCCACTCGCGGAACTGTTCACCCTCGTGGCGCTGCTCCTTGAAATGATTGACGACGCGCTCGATGTAGTCACCCAGTTCTGCCGAGGTGACCTTGTGTCCGCGAACCTTGCGGCCGAAGTTGGCATCGAGCCCCAGCGAACCACCGAGGTGAACCTGGAAACCCTCGACACGGTTGCCCTCATCGTCGGTGACAATCTGACCCTTGAGTCCAATATCGGCAATCTGTGTGCGGGCACAGGCATTCGGGCAGCCGTTGAGCGCAATGGTGATTGGGACATCGAGGTCGCCGAGACGTTCCTCCAAGTCGCCCACCAGATCGATTGCGCGCTGGCGCGTGGTGACAAGTGCGAGTTTGCAGAACTCCAGGCCGGTGCAGGCCAGGATGCCCCGCCGGAATGCGGAAGGCTTGGCAGACAGGCCAATTTCGTCGAGCTCAGCGAGCAGGGAGTCGACCTGGTCGTCGGCGACATCGAGGAGAATGAGCTCCTT
Organism: Corynebacterium sp. HMSC073B01; assembly: GCF_001838255.1. Taxonomy (NCBI): domain Bacteria; kingdom Bacillati; phylum Actinomycetota; class Actinomycetes; order Mycobacteriales; family Corynebacteriaceae; genus Corynebacterium; species Corynebacterium sp. HMSC073B01. The sequence continues at coordinate 16,567 of NZ_KV836166.1, forward strand.
CATGACAGTGGTGCGGACGCGGGAAACACCGTGGCGCTCGGCGATGTCGGCGAGCTTGACCAGGTCAGAGCCCGGAACACGGCCAACAGCGGGCTTCACACCGACGTAGTTGAGACCGTCGGCCTGCTTGTGCACGCCGATGTGGTCACGGTCGCCCTCGAAAGGTTCGGGTGCGGGGCCGTCGATAAGCTTGCGGTTGAGGTAGTCGTCTTCGAGTACCTGGCGGAACTTCTCCGCGCCCCATTCGGCAACGAGGAACTTCAGACGCGCACGATTGCGCAGGCGACGGTAGCCGTAGTCCCGGAAGATGCGGCACACGCCCGCCCATACCTCGGGAACCTCGTCCTCTGGGATCCAGGCGCCGAGACGCTGCGCGAGCATCGGGTTGGTGGAGAGACCACCACCGACCCAAACGTCGAAACCGGGGCCGTGCTCTGGATGATTGACACCGACGAAGGCAACGTCCTGGACCTCGTGGGTGACATCGAGACGCGGGGAACCGGAAACTGCCGACTTAAACTTACGCGGTAGGTTGGAGAACTCGTCGCCGGAGAGGTACTCCTCCTTGATGCGGCGGATGGCGTTGGTGCCGTCGACAATTTCATCGGCCGCAACACCGGCAACCGGGCTGCCTAGAATAACGCGGGGAACGTCGCCGCAGCCAAAGTTGGTGTCGAGACCAACTCGCTCAAGGCGCTCCCAGATCTCCGGCATATCTTCGACGCGAATCCAGTGCAGCTGGACGTTCTGGCGGTCGGAGAAGTCCGCAGTGTCGCGGGCGAAGTCGCGGGAAATCTCGCCGATGGTGCGAATGCCCTCGGTGGTGGTCTGGCCACCGTCGAGGCGGACGCGGAGCATAAAGTACTTGTCCTGCAGCTCGGCGTTGGTCTTCACGCCGGTGTGCTCACCGCTAAGCCCCTGCTTGCGCTGGGTGTAGAGGCCAATCCACTTAAAGCGAGGCGCTAGGTCCTCCGCGGGGATGGAGTCAAACCCCTGCTTGGAGTAGATGTCGATAACACGCTGCTTAACGGCGATGCCAGCATCTTCTTTCTTAATGCGCTCGTCGTCGTTAAGTGGCTCGCGGCCGTCGATAAGCCACTGCCCCTGTGGCTTCGGTGCGCGCTTCTTACGTCGGGTAGCCGCTGCGGAAGCTGGACGCTCGGCGGTTTTCGTAGGAGAGCTCATGGGGAATCTACCGAATCACTTTCGTTTTGTTCTCGTTGACCGAATTAGTTTCTAATCTTTATAGACCGTTTGGTCTACGTTGCATTGCAGGCAACATTAGACCGACCAGTCTGGCTAGTGCAAGCCGGGACACGCTCGGATACCTAGCGGACCCCCGCTTCGCCCACGCGGACACCGTTTTTCGCACCCACTTTGACACCTTCAGAAGCATCCTCGGCCCCGACATCAACCGAAGCGGGTGATGGAGATCCAGAACTAGACACATCAGCCGAGGGAGACTGAGAAGTCGGCTCAAGTTGGATCCGCTGACGTAGCCCCGGAAGAGTGTCGTGCGAACGCGCCCACAGCACCAGCGCGACGACAACAAAAGCCCACACGAGCAGAACCGTTGCCAGCACGCCACCAGAAACCAGCGACAAAAACAGAGTGCGAATATTCAGCCCCACCAACACGCCGCCGATCGCAATCCCAAGCAGCCGCGGATTAATGCGCCCCACCAGGTACGCAGCCAAGGGTGCCGCAATCACACCACCGCACAACAAACCAATTACCGGTGCGGCATGCTGGGTAAATTCCTCCCGCAGCTTGGGCAAAAAGCCCAGTACAGCCGCCGAGGCAACGAGAAATTCCGCCGCAGAGACAGTACCGATAATCTTGCGCGGCTGGTCAGCCTCAGCGCCGAGCAAAGTTGAGGTGGTAACAGGCCCCCAACCACCACCTCCCGTGGAATCAAGCAGGCCACCAAAGAGCCCCAGCGGAGCGAGCTTCTTCGCCCCCCAGGCCTTCTTCTTGCGCTTAACACTGGCCAAAAAGGCGAAGCGGATAATCACCCACAGACCGAGGAAAAGCAAGATTGTCGAGGTCACAGGCGTCGCAGCATCACCGTCGAGATTCGCCAAAAAGGTCGCACCAATAAAGGCACCGATAGCACCCGGCACGCCAAGACTCAGCGCGCGTCGCCAGTCGACATTGCCGAATCGCCAGTGTGAAATACCGGAGGCCAGTGTCGTACCCACCTCTGCTACGTGAACCACCGCCGACGCAGTGGCAGCACTACTACCAGCGACAATAAACAGCGAAGTAGCGGTGACACCGAAAGCCATCCCCAGAGTGCCGTCGACTAATTGCGCGCCAAGGCCGATTAGCACGAAGACTATGAGTTTTTCCATGACAAGCCCTTCCCCGCTTACCCAACCAGAGCCTGCCGTTGCCACGATGCCCGCACGCCGAGCCCCTTTCAGAGCTCATTCAGCAGAAGCGATGCGCAGCAAAACCCTCTCAAGCCAAAGCAGTGATTCTTGCGGTGTTTTGTGTTTGCTTTTTGTAGACCAGTTTGTCTATATTCTGTTTCAGCAAGCATAGACCGATTGGTCTACGATAAGCAATCGCGACAAAGAAAACGTAGAAAAAGGATTCCACCCAATGACCAACGACCAGACTGCAGCCCAGAACACGGCCGCTTCCTCACTGCCCGATCTCGCCAACTCCACCACGCCGCTGCGTGTAGCCGTGGTTGGCTCGGGTCCGGCCGGTATCTACGCCTCCGACGCGCTGATGAAGTCCGGCCGCGATGTCGCCATCGACCTCTACGAGCGCCTTCCAGTGCCGTTCGGCCTCATCCGCTACGGTGTTGCGCCAGACCACCCGCGCATCAAGGGCATCATTAAGTCCCTCCACCGAGTGCTGGACAAGCCGCAGGTTCGACTACTGGGCAACGTGGACGTCGGCAAGCAGGTCAGCGTTGATGAACTGCGCCAGTTCTACGACGCCATCATCTTCGCCACTGGCGCGACCGGCGACCGTGATCTGAACATCCCGGGCTCGGACCTGCCGGAGCACTACGGCGCCGGTGAGTTCGTAGGTTTCTACGACTCCCACCCGGAGTTTGCTCGCGAATGGGACCTCTCTGCTGAGTCGGTCGCTGTGATCGGCGTCGGTAACGTGGGCCTCGACGTCGCCCGTATTCTCGCCAAGACTGCCGATGAGCTGCACGTCACCGAAATCGCCGACAACGTCTACGACGGCCTGGCAAAGAATGCCGCCCGCGAAGTCCATGTCTTTGGCCGTCGCGGTCCGGCTCAGGCAAAGTTCACTCCACTGGAGCTGAAGGAACTGGACCACTCTGACACCATTGAGGTTGTCGTGAATCCGGAGGACATCCAGTACGATGCCGCCTCCGAAACGTCCCGTCGCGAGTCCAAGATCACCGATCAGGTCTGTACGATTCTGGAAAACTACGCCATCCGCGAGCCAAAGGGCGCCCCGCACAAGCTCTTCATCCACTTCTTCGAGTCCCCGGTCGAAATCATCGGCGAGACCGGTGAAGATGGGGTACAGCACGTCAGCGCTATCCGCACCGAACGCACCGAACTCGACGGCGAGGGTGGCGTCCGCGGCACCGGCAAGTTCACCGAATGGCCGGTCGGTGCGGTCTACCGCGCAGTCGGCTACCGCTCCGACGCAGTCACCGGCGTACCGTTCGACACCGGCACGCACACCATCCCAGATGCCGGCGGCCGCGTGCTTGACGACATCGACGGCAACCACATCCAGGGCCTGTACACCACCGGCTGGATTCGCCGTGGCCCGGTCGGCCTAATCGGTAACACCAAGGGCGATGCCAACGAAGCTGTCGGCAACCTCATCGCCGACTGGGAGGCAGGTCGCCTGGCCGCACCTGCAAAGCCCACGCATAACGACGTCGACGAGTTCCTGGCCGACAAGGGCCTCCAGGTCACCACCTGGGAGGGCTGGCACGCACTCGACGCCGCCGAGCGTGCCGCGGGCGAAGCCGAAGGCCGCGAGCGCAAGAAGCTGGTCGAGTGGGCTGACATGGTTACGGCCTCCACGGTCGTCGCAAAGCAGCCAGATGCCGATGACGTGGCCGAAGCTGTGCACGAAGCTGTTGTGGAGACCGTCGCGAGCTAGCGCATCGGGTCTAACCGGACAGTTGATTATGCACGTCAGTCGATTTTCGGATTAGAGTTAATACATGGCTTATCATGCAGACTCATCCAACCTGGACGTCAAGGAAGTTCTGACCTGGGAAGGCTTCGGCGTCGCCTCCCGTGAACTGGCACAGCAGATTGTCGACTCGGACTTCGACCCGGAGATTATTATCGCCGTGGCCCGCGGTGGCCTGCTGCCAGCAGGCGCACTCAGCTACACCATGGGCGTCAAGCTCTCTGACGCCATCAACGTCGAGTTCTACACCGACGTGGCGGAGACCCTGCCGGATCCGGTTCTGCTGGAGCCGCTGCTGGACATCGAATCGATTTCCAACCGCCGCCTGCTGGTCGTCGACGATGTGGCTGACTCCGGTCGCACGCTGCATCTGGTGCTCGACCTACTCAAGAAGCACGGCGCTGAAGTCCGTTCCGCTGTGCTCTACGGCAAGTCCCGCTCGGAGATTGCACCGGACTACGTCTGGAAGCACACCGATGACTGGATCGTCTTCCCCTGGTCGGCCGAGCCACCGGTACAGAAGTCCAAGTAGATCAAGTAGCTTACGCACCACAGCGGGCACAAAAAAGTGCGCTGCAGCGTTCCTGGGTTAAGTGACAAAAAGTGTGTCTGATTTTCA
>NZ_KV836167.1:0-6928 GCF_001838255.1 Corynebacterium sp. HMSC073B01
CTGCGGCCCACTTTTGTTTTACCCACAGGTAAACGGAATTAACTAAGCGTCGATCGGATCCTCGGTTTCCTCTTTTGGTGAATCCTCGTTGGCTCTCTGTGGCAGACTGTCTCTATGACTAATCAGACACCTAACTCCGATGTGATTAACCTCGCTTCTTCTGAGGACGAGGCTCAAGACAACTTCACTCCCGTAACGACCGAAGAAGGTAAGCTACAACAGCTTATTGAATGGCTCGAAGAACACGTCTCGGCCTATTCCTACTTGAGCGAGGTTGTCCCCTTGGGTGCCTCTGAGGAAGACATTAAGAAGGCTCGTGCGTCAGTCAATGACCGCGGCGCTCGTATGCCAGACGCCATTATTCACGGTTCGATGATGGTCCTGGGGGCGGCTGTCAACCACTCTTCGCCATACCTTGCGTATGCCGACGGCAAGGTAGAGGTGACGGATACGACGGTGGGGGATAGTCCTAGCGTTCCGGTTCGGGTTTTTGTCCCGCAGGATCCAACCGGGTCTGTGGTAGTTGCTGCACACGGCGGCGCTTTCTGGATGGGTGACGGCAGTCTGCGTGAGAATTCCTTCGGCCCAAATATGGCTGCCCTGGCAGCCCGATCGGGCGCAATTGTTGTGGATGTGGATTACCGTCTCGCGCCAGAGCATAAAGTATCTGAGGCCGTCAATGACATCGCGCGGGTAGTCGCATCTGTTGCAGATGATTCGTTGCAGCTTCAAAAATTGGGTGCAATGCCCATCAGTGATCAGAACCCGATAGTTCTCTATGGTGTCTCTTCAGGCGGCCACAACGTTGTTTCTGCGGTGGACCAGATTAGTCAAGACACTCCGGTTGCTCTGTTGCTCGTTGCCCCGGCTCTAGACCTGCGTGGTGCTCCTGCGGTGTGGTTGCAGGCATTCTTCGGCACCTCTGATGATTCGGCAAAGGAAGTGTCACCGGGATTGCATGAGCCGTCGCGAAGCATGCGTGTCCACGTTCAGGCGGCCTCCCGCGATACTGTCGTTCGGCCAGCTACCGAGTACCTGAAGAAGGTTGAGGAGGCAGGGGGAGAGGCCTCTCAGGCGGTATTCTTGGCGACTCACCAGATTGCGGTTCCAAAGGTTCAGCGAGAACAGATTACGGACGCGGCGCGGTTCATTCTAGAGGCCACTCACACGGAACGTGAGCTGCCAGAGGATCCGGCAGGTGAATACGATAAGGAAGCGATCGACCGGCAGAACGAAGAGTCATGGGGCAAGAGCTAGTCAATCCGTTTCAGTTCCCAATGGCGCTCTCGCCGTGCATGTGAGCACCGCGGAGGGGGCGCTGCTAAGGGAAATCGGGGGCGGGTCTAGAACAGTTCAGTGCCAAAATGTCGGGGGCTAACAGCCCCCGACTAGTTCAGCGGCAGGAGATTGCGCTTCGTTGCGTGTACCTCTTCCACCCGGTCGATGTTGCGTTCGAGCACATTCCAATCGTTGACAGGAATATTGCGCTGGGCTTGGGCAATGATTGACTTGTCTGGAGTGGACCACGCGAGCGGCACTGGGGTGATTTCGTCGTAGAACTCGGTGCGGCTCTTGTGTGTACCGGCCACAGCAACAGCTGGCACCTTCGCGCCCACGCGGCGGGGAACACCGGAAATCGTGGTGACCGTACGTGTAGCCAGGGCCGGGACGGGCTCGCCATCGGAGGGGGTTTTACGCATGTCCACCAGGGTCATCAGCACCATGGTCCGCTCATCCACACGCGCAATCATGGCCGGAACCAGCGGGGATTCGTCGTAAAGCTCTTGCGGATCCTTAATTGCGCGTCGCACCTGGAAGGTAACGCCGACGTAGAGAGCTGCGAGGGCGAAAAGCATAACCGCGCTGCCGATAACAAACGGCGTGCGGTCGAAAACTATTAGAACCAGCACAGCGCCGACGAGCAGCAGAGCAGAGAAAATGCCGGAGGAGATGAGCAGTCGGCGGGCATCGCGGTAGTACTCGTTGTTGGCGTTGGTGTGCTCGCGGTTGACGGGGAAGTGAAAGTTCATGGCAGTCCTTTAGTTATCCAGTTTTCTAGGATTCCGAGCTAGCGGTGGAATCACCGGGCAGGGAGGGCCCGAGGTACTCGTCTGCGTCGACGATTCGGTAGGCGTAGCCCTGTTCCGCCAGGAAACGCTGGCGGTGAGCTGCGTATTCGGTATCGAGCGTATCGCGAGTCACCACCGAGTAAAAGACGGCGCCACCACCATCGGACTTCGGGCGCAGGAGACGCCCCAGGCGCTGTGCCTCCTCCTGTCGGGAACCGAAGGTGCCGGAGATTTGCACGGCGACGGAGGCTTCGGGAAGGTCGATGGAAAAGTTCGCAACCTTGGAGACCACCAGCGTGTTGATCTCGCCGCGCCGGAACTTCCCAAAGAGCTCCTCGCGTTTGGCGTTGGACGTCTTTCCTTCGATGACGTCGACGCCGAGCTCTTCGCCGATCTCTTCGAGCTGATCCAGGTAGGCACCAATCACCAGAGCGGGTTCGCCCTCGTGTCGGGCAAGGATTTGCTTGACGACGGGAATCTTCGTCGGCGTCGTTGCGGCCAGACGATACCTGTCGGAGGCCTCAGCCGTGGCGTAGAGCATGCGCTCGGACTCGGTTGGGGTCACGCGGACCTCAACGCAGTCAGCCGGTGCGATCCAGCCCTGGGCCTCGATGTCCTTCCACGGGGCGTCGTAGCGCTTCGGGCCGATCAGGCTGAAGACGTCGCCCTCGCGGCCATCTTCGCGCACCAGGGTAGCGGTGAGCCCCAGTCGACGGCGCGACTGCAGATCCGCACTCATTCGGAACACGGGAGCGGGCAGGAGGTGGACCTCGTCATAGATGATGAGGCCCCAGTCGCGGGAATCGAATAGCTCGAGTGCGCGGTATTCTCCCTTAGTCTTGCGCGTGACCACTTGGTAGGTCGCAATGGTGACGGGGCGAATTTCCTTCTTTTCGCCGGAGTATTCGCCGATTTCGTCTTCGGTCAGCGAGGTGCGTCGCAGCAGCTCGTCGCGCCACTGCCTGCCGGCGACGGTGTTGGTGACCAGGATCAAAGTGGTGCGCTGCGCGTCTACCATGGCCGCAGCACCGACGATTGTCTTGCCTGCGCCACAGGGCAGCACCACGACGCCGGAGCCGCCTTCGCGGAAGGAATCAGCCGCCATGCGTTGGTAGTCGCGCAGTTCCCAGGTGTCGTGGCCGCCGGTGCCCTGATCCTGCCAAGCGATGGCGTGTGCCTCACCATCGATGTAGCCGGCGGTGTCATTGGCCGGCCAACCGACCTTCAGCAGCTCCTGTTTGATTCGGCCTCGCTCGGAGGGGTGCACGGTCCAGGTGTCGGCGTCGATTTGCTCGCCGAGCATCGGACGAATCTTTTTGTGCTTGGTCACCTCGGCCAGTACCGCAGGGTCGTGTGAAACCAGAATAAGGCCGTGAGCTGGATGCTTGGTCAGGCTCAGGCGACCGTAGCGGTCCATGGTCTCCGCGACGTCGATAAGCAGCGGCTGTGGGACGGGGAACTTGGAGAAGCGCTCGAGGACATCGACCACCTGCTCCGCGTCGTGACCGGCGGCGCGGGCATTCCACAGCGCCAGCGGGGTGATGCGGTAGGTGTGCACATGTTCAGGAGCACGTTCGAGCTCCGCGAACGGTGCCAGCGCCGCGCGTGCCGCATCCGCCTCCGGGTTATCGACCTCCAGCAGCACCGTCTTATCCGATTGGACGATCAGCGGACCCGTACCGAAACCCATTATTCCCTCGCCTCGCAGACATTCGACCAAAAATAAGCTAAAGGTCAATTCTGCCACGATTACGCAGAAGATGCGGCACGGGCTCGAATTATCCCGAACCGCCACATTCGCTTCTGCATCGCTTTACGACGGTCCGCGCGCCCGCCGCCTAGTCGACAGGATGTACTTCGGTAATGCGATGCAGCAGGAAGCGCAGCACTTGACTGGTGGCCGGGTCGATAGCATCGACCTGCCCACCGGAGACGGTGACTGGGCGCACGCGCTTGCGGCCGGGTTTGCCGTTGCGGTCAACGTAGCTCAAATACAGGTCGTCGCCATGGCGAGCCGCGCGCTGCAGAAGCTTGAACGCTTCGGTGCCGGAGGCGTAGTCGCTCGTGCCACCGGTGCTAGCGCTGGCACCGGCAGCCGTGCCCGTACCTGTCGCCGAATCCGCAGCCGAGCCAGAGACCCCAGCAGTGTTGCCACTGGCTGCAGTGCCACTGGAACTACCAGCGTGCTCAGCAGCACGGTTGCCATCGGCAATAGCCGTCAACGCCTGGCTGATGCGTTCCGGTTCGGGCATCGTTGTACGCGCAGTAGGCACCGGAGCTGGCGCCTCAATGCGGCAGGGAGCGCGACCGAGATCCAGCACCAAACCCTCTGCATCTTCGGCGATGATGGAAAAGCCCGCATTTCTAGCGGTCTCAATCACCTGGGCAAGCGGGGCCTGGCTAATTAGCACCGTTTCGGCAATCTTCCGCAACGCCAGGCTTTGCCCAGCCTGGTGACTCTGGAATGAGGCCAGCAGGGCCGGATCGTCACAGCGGATAAACGAAGCTGCGGGGCCACCGCGGAGACGACCGTGGCGGCGGGCGACGTCGTCAAGCAAATAGGTAATGGACTGCGGCACCTCGCCGACGGCGTAGCGCGAAAGAAACTCCGAGATATCGGCGGCATTGATGCCGGCGTCGAGGGCATCGCGAAGGCTGTCTTCGGTCACGCGGTAGACGCTGGCGAGGCCGGGAGATTCCAGCTGCGCAATCGAACTGAGCATGCGTTCCATCTCCGGGGATGCGGGGCCCGGTACGACAATGGTGTTGTCCGCCTGAACCATCAGGTACGAGGCGTTCGGCGGCAAGAGGTTGTTACAGGCGGCACGCAGATCGTCGAAGGCCTCGGCGGTACCGGATTCGATGAGCGCGACCATGGCTTTGCCGACCTCGCTAAGGCCGACGGAAATCGTTTCCACGCCCGGGTCCCGCACGACGATGCCGAGGGCGACCAGCTCGTCGACCACGCCACTGAGCGTCTCGTCCGTGCACCTCGCGTTGGTAATCGGGTAGTAGTAGGCGGCGCATTCACGCAGGTCAGTCAGAGCAACGATGTCGTTGTCGCTTGCCGACGACGCCACCTGCGCACAGCAGGCCAGCACCATTTCCCGGATTGACGGTACCCCGGAGAGCCGAGCTTGTGGGGAGAGTAGAGCAATGCGCTTGCCTTCCTCATTGAGCTGGTCGACCCGCCAGGGAGCTGCGTCGCTAGTGCGAGTGCCGACCGTCAAACTCACCCACCGGTCAACCAGATCGGCGTCGAGGAAGCCGTCGGCTGCCAGCGTGGGGGCGAAATAGTCACCACCGCTGTCGTGCAGTGGCAGCGGATGCGGAGTGCCGACATGAACCAGGCCCGCTGCACTGAGGTTAGCCACGCCGCGAGCCAACTCCGAGATGTCGACGCCGAGCTCCTCGATGAGACTGCGGGTTTCCCGCACTCCGATGACACCGTTTTTCAAGGTCGGCGCGGGGGCGGTTCCCAGCAAGTCCAGCAGGTCAGTCGCCTGTCGCAAAGTTTCCCAGGCAGTGGCGGCAGCACGGTCGTTACCGCTGGCGATCACGTGGGTAGCGGGGGTTTCGGGGCGCAGGGGGACGTCGTCGTCGGCAAGCCCGACTCCACGCATAAGCGCGCGAACGGTGGCGGGCAGGCGAACGGTGCCCTCGTCGATGCGTTCGAGCAGGCCGGCGTTGATGAGCGCTGGGACCGGCAGCGAAGGGTCGGCATCCGGATGAGCGCCCTTTGTGACGCCGAGCCCTCCGGAGTTGGCGAGGGTATCCAGGAGACGCTGCTGCCTGTCTGTGACCTCGGTGAGTGCCGTGCGTAGCTGGCTGCGGCTGGGGCCATCGGGATTGGGCAGAAGATACCAGCCGGGTGGCAACGAGGTGGCGACCTCATCGCTGAGACAGAAGTAGTCCTGCCAGGGCAGAGGTTTCTTGCGGGTGGACTTGCCGGTGAAGGTGCCGCGGGGGCCGGGACCGTTGCCCCAGATGAGTCCGTATTCGCGCAGGGTATCGAGGCTTGTCCGAATATGCGTGGCCGTGGGCCGTTGATTGGCGGGAACCTCTGCTCGAGAGAGTAAGTCGAGAATGTAGTCGATGAGGGCGTCCGCAGTGACGGGTTCGGCGTCAGCACCGAGGTCGGCGGCGGCCTCAATGCAGGCGAGCTCCAGTGCGGGCAGTTTGGTCAGCGCGCGGGAGACAGAAGCGCGGAGCTGGAGCCTTGCCGCTAGCACCTGGGAAGACTTCGGCGGTGGCGACAGCGCATCGGGGCGATTGCTGAGGATAGTGCCCACAAATTGGTCTGGTTGACCTGCCAGCCAGTCGGAAAAGAGTGCAAAGGGGGTGGTGCTAGTCATGACAATCCCCACTTTAGTGAGATTTAAGGAGGGGAGAAGGTGACTGGGGAGAAAATTTTTGGGATAATCTCAGCATGGCTAACGTTGCAAAGAAATCCTATGTCGATCCCGGCTGGCCGAAGGACCTCGAGCCTGGTCAGCACGCTGTTACTGAACTGATTGCTCACCACGCTGGTGCAGATTCGCCTTTCGGCGACATTGAGTTCCCGGTTGATCCGGAGACTCTGGGTTACGTGCACCCGACCACGGTGATTAACAAGTAATCTTTTAGATTCTTAGCAGAGCTACTTCTGCTGGAGGCCCGCAGCCGTGACTGCTAGTTCAGCCATGGCTGCGGGTTTTCACATCAGTGGCCTCGGGGCGGGGGCTTGAGTAGGGGCGCTTGAAGTGGGGGCTTGAAGTGGGCGGGGGCTTATTCAAGCCCAGTTTTTTGGCCAATCCACCGGAATGGCCCCATGGATGCGGGCTGCAAATGTGAAACTGTGTAAGTTTATGACACTTTCA
>NZ_KV836168.1:0-97091 GCF_001838255.1 Corynebacterium sp. HMSC073B01
CATGCGGACACACTTTTCTTTACTTAACCCGGCTCTGGATTAAGCGGGGGGCAGGGGCTCGAGTTAGAGGCTCGAGTTAGAGGTCAGCCACTCATCGATGAGCTATTCACTTATGGTTCCGCTGGGGCTCATCGATAAGTGAATAGATTATCCATAAGTGCGCGCCAAATGTCTGCAAACGTGACAAGAAATACCACTGCCTACCTGCTGATTTGTGCTTAGTGGTGATTTCGGGTTAATCTTTGCAAGGCTTCACGGAGAGCACAGAGCGAAACGAAGCGGTCAACAATTGGCCACAGAGTTACGTGCTGGGTTTAACGGATGCTGATGCCCCCTTAGCTCAGTCGGCAGAGCGTTTCCATGGTAAGGAAAAGGTCGACAGTTCGATTCTGTCAGGGGGCTCTGTTCTTTTATACGGACTTATGTCCGGTAGAGAATAGGGGCGATGTAGCTCAGATGGTGAGAGCGCACGACTCATAATCGTGAGGTCGGGGGTTCGATCCCCCCCATCGCTACTACGGACAGTGATGTTCGTCGAACCCCGCCTTGATTATGCAGCAATGCAGTAAGGTGGGACATTGTCAGCTAAGGACTGAAAAGTTCTTTCGCTGGTGGTGAAGGGGCGTGGCTCAATTGGTAGAGCAGCGGTCTCCAAAACCGCAGGTTGCAGGTTCGAGTCCTGTCGCCCCTGCAAGTACCCGTCATCCAGGGCGTATGAAAATGCGTCTGGGTGGCGGGTTTTTCGTTTATGTTCGGTGGCGGTGGGGCAATGCGAGTTACTGACTGCGTTTATGACAAAAACAGCCCGAAAAATGGCTTGAAAGTGTCATAAACCCATACAGTTTCACATTTGCAGCCCCAAGTTCGCATCCCCGAGCGAGCGGCCGAAGCGAGCAGCCCGTGGCTCTTTGGGGTTGTCAGAATCGAATCTCGAAGCCTGCGGTTCCCACGAAGGGCATTTCTTCGATAGTGTGGATTATCGGCTAGAATTTACGCACTGAACCAGACTTGCTCTGCACAGTGGGGGCTTGGCTCCGGAGAACTTCCCCGGAGTTTGCCCTTGAAGAATTCACGTTTGAGTTTCACTGTGCAGTATCTTTAGGTCTCATATGCACGAAGTAGCGAAGGAGCATCGTGTCTGAGGAAAACCAGACTTTCCAGGCGGCGGCTCGCCCGTCCGGTAAGCGCCAGGCGACGGGCGCGCAGACCACCGTGGCGAAGAAGCCTGCGCGTGAGAAGGAGACCAACGAGCTTTCGACTCGTAACCCTTTGGTTTTCATCAAGCAGGTTGTTGACGAGCTGCGCAAGGTGATTTGGCCGACCGGCCGCCAGATGGTCACCTACAGCATCATCGTGATTCTGTTCCTGATTGCCATGATCGCTCTCGTGTGGGGTGTGGACACGCTGGCCGGTCTGGGTGTCCGATCGGTGTTGGGCAAGTAATCGGTTATACTGTTTCGCAGTGATGCTTTTCATCCCGCCTCCGAGTTCCGGACGGCGGGATTATTCGTTAGCGCAGCTGGTGTCTGGCTGTGCGAAGTGATTGCGGATGGCATATTGGCTCTTAAGACTCTTTAGGCGAAGATGCCAATGTCGCGAACCGTTGATGTAGATACAAGAGGGGTTAGCACGACATGAATGATGGTCAGAATATTTTCTCCGACGCCCAGTCCGCGGATGCTGCCGCAACTGAGCAGGATGCGCAGGGCGCACCGGCTCAGGTAGAAGCTCCGGCCGAGGGTGCAGCCGACGCAGCCGCAGCCGACGCAGCCGCAGCTGACACTGCTGCAGCAGAAGCAGCGCCGGCAGAGGAGACTGCCGCTGACGCTGAGGCACAGGCAGCTGCTGACGCAGATGCCGAGTACCGTAAGCGCCTGCGCGAGTTCCAGCGTGAGCTCAAGCGTCGTCCGGGCGACTGGTACATCATCCAGTGCTACTCCGGCTACGAGAACAAGGTGAAGACCAACCTGGAAATGCGCGCCCAGACCATGGGTGTCGATGAGCAGATCCACGAGGTCATCGTTCCGGTTGAGGAAGTCGAAGAGCGCAAGGACGACGGCAAGAAGAAGATCGTTAAGCGCAAGCTGCTGCCGGGCTACGTTCTGGTTCGTATGAGCCTGGATGACCCGTCCTGGTCCGTCGTCCGCGACACCCCGGGTGTTACTTCCTTCGTCGGTAGCGAGGGCCAGCCGTCCAAGGTCAAGATTCGCGAGGTCGCTAAGTTCCTCATGCCGAAGGAGACCATCACCGCGGACGCCGCTGAAGAAGCTGCAAATGCCGACGGTGAGCTGGCTGTCGCAGCGGCGCCGCAGGCGGAGAAGAAGGCCGTCGCCATCGACTACGAGGTCGGCGAGTCCGTCACCATCCTGTCCGGTCCGTTCGCATCTGTGGCTGCGACCATCTCCGAGATCGACCCGGACACCGGCCGCATGAAGGCTCTGGTTTCCATCTTCGGCCGTGAGACCCCGGTCGAGCTGGGCATCGATGAGGTCGAGAAGCTGAACTAGGCCCGACCTCAAGCCAGGCGCAGAGCCAAGCGGAGAGCACCGCCAAGCCAAGCGCCGAGCAAGGCACCAGCTAGCTCGCTCGCGCAACCAATCCGGTAACGGATTTTGATGCACGCCATACGCTGCGGTAACGTAGCCAGGCGTGCATTTTTGTGCCTTGAGCACAGATGCGCCAAGTAATTCGTATCCCCGGTGGCTGGCACCAACTCAATGACCAGCGCCAGTGGCCATGATGGTCGAGGGCGCAAGGGTCGTCGTAAAGCGTCGGCATCCGGACGGGGTGAGTCGCCTTTTCATCGGGGCGGCGTGCCCCGGTAACTAGGAAGTAGGTTAATCCGATGGCTCCGAAGAAGAAGCTTTCTGCGATTATTAAGCTGCAGATCCAGGCTGGTCAGGCTAACCCGGCTCCGCCGGTTGGTCCGGCACTGGGTGCTCATGGTGTCAACATCATGGAGTTCTGCAAGGCTTACAACGCAGCAACTGAGAACCAGCGTGGCAACGTTGTCCCGGTTGAAATCTCTGTCTACGAAGACCGCTCCTTCACCTTCGTTCTGAAGACCCCGCCGGCAGCTAAGCTGCTGCTGAAGGCCGCTGGCATTCAGAAGGGCTCTGGCGTTCCGCACACCAACAAGGTCGGTTCCGTGACCTGGGAGCAGTGCAAGGAAATCGCCGAGCTGAAGAAGCCGGACCTGAACGCTAACGACATCGAGATGGGTGCACGCATCATCGCCGGTACCGCTCGTTCCATGGGCATCACCGTCGAGGGCGCTAAGTAAACCGTCAGCGTTTAGCTGCTCCTTCATCAAGTGGTAGGGCCAGCTTCGGCCCGCTACACACCACAATCCAACCATTTCACTTAATTGAGATTGGACTTTTCATGAGCAAGAACTCTAAGGCATACCGCGCCGCCGCCGAGAAGATCGACGCCGGCCGCATTTACTCTCCGCTCGAGGCCGCTAACCTGGCCAAGGAGACTTCCTCCAAGAACTACGACGCCACCATCGACGTCGCCATCCGCCTGGGCGTTGACCCGCGCAAGGCTGACCAGCTGGTTCGCGGCACTGTCTCCCTGCCGAACGGCACCGGTAAGACCGTCCGCGTTGTCGTTTTCGCTGCTGGCGAGAACGCCACCAAGGCTGAAGAGGCCGGCGCTGACTTCGTTGGCTCCGAGGAGCTGATCGAGAAGATTCAGGGCGGCTGGACCGACTTCGACGCTGCTATCGCTACCCCGGACCAGATGGCCAAGGTTGGTCGCGTGGCTCGCATCCTCGGCCCGCGTGGTCTGATGCCGAACCCGAAGACCGGCACCGTTACCCCGGATGTCGCTAAGGCTGTCACCGAGATCAAGGGCGGTAAGATTTCCTTCCGCGTTGACAAGGCTGCAAACCTGCAGGCTGTTATCGGTAAGGCTTCCTTCGACGCTGAGAAGCTGGCCGAGAACTACGGTGCGCTTATCGACGAGCTGATGCGCCTCAAGCCGTCCGCTGCTAAGGGTAAGTACCTGAAGAAGATCACCGTCTCCGCCACCAACGGCCCGGGCATCCCGGTTGACACCAGTGTGATCAAGGACTACACCGCCTAAATCAGCATCAGCCGATAGGCGAGTGTGCTCTTCACGAGTCACTCGAGAGTGACTCTGAGCAAAGCTCTTTAAAACCGCCGCCGCGCGCACTTTCCAGAGTGTGTGAGGTGGCGGTTTTGCATTGGCATAAGGGGTATCGATAGCGCGGTGGGGGCTTGGGCGCGGTAGACGTCGTAAAGCGAATTGCTAATCCAAACAACTAATCCAGGCGAAATGGACTCACAGCCAAAGTTTGTTGCTTAAAATCGCGACTATGACGTTAATTTTGGAACCCGAAGAAGGGCTGGAGGCGCTCGGCGAGATTAATCGCCTGGCGCAGCTCGACGACGGTTCCGGAATTATTGAATCGCAGCTCATCTCGTATCTCGACTCGTTGGGCGACGACGCCTATGACATGCCCTGCCTGCGCATCGCGGGACAGACTCTGCTGGGCGAGGTACTGACGGGGCTAGGGGAGGACGAGCGCGTAGCTGAGGTCCTTCGCCGCAATATCCAGGACTCTGTGGTGCTTCCGGGGATGAGTGAGGAGGAAGCTCTGCAAGCTCGGGCGGCGCAGGTCGTGGTCGTGCGGCTGTTGCGCATCATCGCGCGGATGGAGGCCGTCGAGCTGCGCAATGTCGTGGCGCAGCAGTGCCTGGCATCGCAGATCCCGCCGGTTGTGCGCGTGGCACTGACACTCACCGTGGATATTCTCGACGCCGCCAGATTGGACGCACATCCCGACGACATGGTGCGCGTGGTGCTCGACTACGCCGACCAAGTGCTCTGGCTTGCCGACGACAACCTGAATGCGTACTTTGCCGAGCTCGAGATGATTGTCCAGCAACGTGAGAAGGACCTGGAGTTCGGCCGCTTCGGAGAGCCAGGTGCGGCGCGGTTTGGATAGGCGATTTGGTTAATTGCCTGGGTCTGGTATAGAGTTTCTTCACGAAGTTTGACCGGCTTCCAATCGGTACCAACATCGAGTTGGGAAGATGGAGGTTGGTACTCAAGTTTCACCGAAGACCGTCGGTCATTCGCTTTGAAAGAAGCGGATTGAAGGTTTCATTGTAGGAATACAGTGAGTGGCCCACGCAGGAGGACTTGGAAGCGCTTGCGCAGTTTGACTTCACCTGCTGGCCTTGGGGTTGGCGGAGTTGAAGTGGAACACGCCACAAGAATTGTGCGCCCCATCCTTGTGCGAGGATTGGGGCGTTTGTTGTATTTGCGCAAAAGAATCCTTCACTTGGCCGAGCGGAAAATTGCAAAGACCAGGAAGGAGGCGAGAGTACACATGGCAGCAAATGCTGAGAAGATTGCAGCTGTTGCAGCGCTGAAGCAGGACGTCGAAGAGTCCAACGCTATCGTGCTGACTGAGTACCGCGGCCTGTCCGTTGCGGAAATCACGGAACTGCGTCGCGCCCTCGGTGCTGATGTTAAGTACTCCGTCGCCAAGAACACCATGATCAAGATCGCTGCCGACGAGGCAGGGATTGAGGGTCTTGATGAGCACCTGAACGGCCCGACTGCAGTCGCCTTCATCAAGGGCGAGGCTGTGGATGCGGCTAAGGCGATTAAGAAGTTCGCCGGTGACAACAAGAACCTCGTGATCAAGGGCGGCTACATGGACGGTGCTGCGATGGATGCAGCACAGTTCGAGGCTCTTGCGGATATGGATAACCGTGAGACCACGCTGGCAAAGCTGGCTGGTGCCTTCAACGGCGTTCTGGCGAACGTCGCTGGCCTGCTCGACGCTCCGACCTCCTCGGTTGCCCGCCTTGCTGCGGCACTCGAGGAAAAGAAGTAATCCCGAGCGGCTCGCGATCTACGCGAACTAAATCACGCGAAAAACTTTTCAATATCACTTTGACGGCTTCGACCCCAGGGATCTCTGAGGGGAGCGGCCGCACCACACTCATAGGAGAATATCCATGGCTAAGTACACCACTGAGGAACTGCTCGAGGCTTTCAAGGAAATGACCCTCGTTGAGCTCACCGAGTTCAAGAAGGCTTTCGAGGAAGAGTTCGACGTCACCGCTGCTGCTCCGGTTGCAGTTGCTGCTGCAGGCGCTGCTGGCGGCGAGGCTGCTGCTGAGGAGAAGGACGAGTTCGACGTCGTCCTCGAGGACGCTGGCGCTAAGAAGATCGGCGTTATTAAGGCTGTCCGTGAGATCGTCTCCGGCCTGGGCCTGAAGGAGGCTAAGGAGATGGTTGAGTCCGCTCCGAAGGCTATCCTGGAGGGTGCTTCCAAGGACGACGCTGAGGCTGCTAAGGCTAAGCTGGAAGAGGCTGGCGCAAAGGTTGCCCTCAAGTAATTCAATTACTTGCCTCGGCCCCGGTAGTGGCCTAAAGCTACCAATTCTGACCGCCAGTTCTGGGCTTCGTGCCCGGGGTTGGCGGTTCTTTTGTATCTGGGGCCTTTGCTAACCCACCTGACCCGGGCAAAACCTCACTAATCTCACCCGTCACAGGGAGTTGAGGCAAAAACCAGCCCACTCATTGTCTTGATTACCCTTATTGGCCTGTAAAGTATCTAACATGCTCTCACGGCCGAGAATTTTGTCTATCCTTCTGTTGGGTCTAGGCACCGCACTGCTTGCTGCTGGCATTTTGCTGCCCAAAGTGCTCAATGTTGATCCCAAAATGCCGCTTGACCTGCCGCCGGTGTCGTATACCCTGCGGGCGGAAGACGGCGTATCCACCAGGATTAACGAAGAGGGCAAGCGGGAGGAAGTGCACTCGCCGCTGCAGCGACAGCTCCATGGCGTGCTCATCGAACCCGCGGATGCGGACAAGGTTTCGCTCCGTGTCGGTGTGACTGAAATGCGTGAGCTTCCCCCTGAGGTCATAGGCACCGACCCGCTGACGGAGCTTATCGAGGCCAATATCTGGACAGTTACCATCGACCGCCTCACTGGCGAG
This sequence comes from Corynebacterium sp. HMSC073B01, assembly GCF_001838255.1. Classification (NCBI taxonomy): domain Bacteria; kingdom Bacillati; phylum Actinomycetota; class Actinomycetes; order Mycobacteriales; family Corynebacteriaceae; genus Corynebacterium; species Corynebacterium sp. HMSC073B01. The sequence goes on from NZ_KV836168.1 coordinate 6,991, forward strand.
GCGCTGGCTCCTGCGACGCTTGTCGACCGCATGGCAGGCGTTCCACGGTCAGTGGCTTTCGAGGGGAACTGGGTGAAGCTTCCGGCCGACACGGAGGAAAAGGAATACCTGATCTTTGATGATCTCCTCCACGATTCCTTGCCGGCAAAGTTTGTCGGGGAAGAGGAGCGCGGCGGTAACCGTGTCCTGCATTTCCGTCAGGACATTGAGAAGACGAATCTCGCCCAGAAGTACCGTTCTTACGTCTCTCAGCTAACCCAGGATGACAAGTCCGGCTTCCTCCAGTACCAGGGCACCCGTGATTTGTGGGTTGAGCCCAAGTCTGGCTCGGTCATCGATATGGCCGAGGACATCCACCTTTGGTGGGAGACCCGCGATGGCGAGCCGATCATGGACTACCTGCGCTTCAACGGCAAGATGGACGAAGGCCTTTCCAATCAGCTTCTCTTTGGCGCAATACAGAATTTCCAGCGCCCAGCTCTAGAGCCGTGGTCAATCGGCCTCATTGCGTCCGGTTCGATTCTGGTATTCATCGCAATCGTGGGTATCGTGCGTCCTTCGACCCGTCGTAAAACAGAGTAACGCTTTACGACGGCCATAGCGCCCAGGCCTCATCGTTATATCGGTAACGGGTGAATGCGACACGCCCGATTTGTCAAGTTGTACTAGACAACTGCCAGTTTTTGATATAGGCTAAATCGTTGCGCTGGAATTAGTGTATCTGTCGCCAGCTCTTTTATAGTTTGCGCTCGGAGCGCGGGGCTATTATGTAGCACCGTTTTTCGTGCATCTAGCTGTTAAAGGAGTTGCTGCGACGCCGCCGTTAGGGCTCGGGGGCTCGCCTTTAAAGGCTGGTCTTGGAGGCCAAGTGGCGGGGGAATCACTTTCGTGTGTGACCAAAGGTTAGACGCAAAGTATCCCGGTGCGCAACAGAAATAATTCCTGCAACTTGAATCGCGTATAAACCAAGCGGGCGGAGCGCACCACCGGTTGCCGGTGTGCTCCACCGCGTGAGGTGCTGGAAGGACGCATCTTGGCAGTCTCCCGCCAGACCAAGGCAGTAACCGGTATTCCCGGAGCTTCGAAGAGGTACTCGTTTGCAAAGATTCAGGAGCCGATTGCGGTTCCTGGTCTGCTCGACCTGCAGCGTGAGTCTTTCGCATGGCTCATTGGCACGCCTGAGTGGCGTGCTCGTCGCCAGGAGGAGCTCGGAGAAGACGCTCGGGTTACCAGCGGTCTCGAAGATATTCTAGAAGAGCTCTCTCCGATCGAGGACTACTCCCAGAAGATGTCCCTGACGCTGTCGGACCCATGGTTCGACTCCGTCAAGAACACCGTGGATGAGTCCAAGGATAAGGACATCAACTACTCGGCTCCCCTCTACGTCACCGCGGAGTTCACCAACCGCGAGACCGGTGAGATCAAGAGCCAGACCGTCTTCATCGGTGACTTCCCGATGATGACGGACAAGGGTACGTTCATCGTCAACGGAACTGAGCGTGTCGTTGTTTCTCAGCTGGTGCGCTCTCCGGGCGTCTACTTCGATGAGACCATCGACAAGTCCACCGAGCGCCCGCTGCACTCGGTGAAGATTATTCCGTCGCGCGGTGCGTGGCTGGAGTTCGACGTCGACAAGCGGGACACCGTCGGCGTTCGTATTGACCGTAAGCGTCGCCAGCCGGTCACGGTTCTGCTGAAGGCTTTCGGCTGGACCACCGAGGAGATCAAGGAGCGCTTCGGCTTCTCTGAGATCATGATGGCCACCCTGGAGAAGGACGGTGTTGCAAACACCGACGAGGCCCTGCTGGAGATTTACCGCAAGCAGCGCCCGGGTGAGCCGCCGACGCGCGAGTCCGCGCTGGCTCTGCTGGAGAACAACTTCTTCAAACCGAAGCGCTACGACCTGGCTAAGGTCGGTCGCTACAAGGTCAACCGCAAGCTGGGCCTGGGCGCTGATGCCTCCGGCGAGATGGTTCTGACCGAGCAGGATATTGCTACCACCATCGAATACCTCGTGCGTCTGCACGACGGCGAGAATGTTATGACCTCGCCGGAAGGCGTCGAAATCCCGGTTGAGACCGACGATATCGACCACTTCGGTAACCGTCGTCTGCGTACCGTAGGCGAGCTGATTCAGAACCAGGTCCGCGTGGGTCTGTCCCGCATGGAACGCGTGGTTCGTGAGCGCATGACCACTCAGGACGTGGAGTCGATCCAGCCGACCACCCTGATTAACGTGCGCCCGGTTTCCGCGGCTATCCGTGAGTTCTTCGGTACTTCCCAGCTGTCCCAGTTCATGGACCAGAACAACTCGCTGTCGGGCCTGACCCACAAGCGTCGTCTGTCCGCACTGGGCCCGGGTGGTCTGACCCGTGACCGTGCTGGCCTTGAGGTTCGAGACGTTCACCCGTCCCACTACGGTCGCATGTGTCCAATTGAGACCCCAGAGGGTCCGAACATTGGCCTGATTGGTTCGCTGTCCTGCTACGCACGCGTGAACCCGTTCGGTTTCATTGAGACTCCGTACCGTCGCGTCCGCGATGGTGTCATCACCGACGAGGTCGACTACCTCACCGCTGATGAGGAAGACCGCTACGTCGTCGCGCAGGCCAACACCCCGATCGACGAGAACGGCCACTTCGTTCAGGAGACCCTGTCTGTTCGTAAGAAGGGTGGTGACGTCGAGTCCGTCCGCGCCGATGAGGTCGACTACCTCGATGTTTCCCCGCGTCAGATGGTCTCCGTGGCTACCGCCATGATTCCGTTCCTCGAGCACGACGACGCTAACCGTGCCCTGATGGGTGCGAACATGCAGCGTCAGGCTGTGCCGCTGCTGCGTTCGGAGGCTCCGTTCGTCGGTACCGGTATGGAGCAGCGTGCTGCTTACGACGCCGGCGATGTCATTGTCGCTTCGGCCACCGGTGTGGTCGAGACGGTGTCGGCAGACTTCATCACCATCATGGACGATGAGGGCCAGCGCCACACCTACCTGCTGCGCAAGTTCGAACGCACCAACCAGGGCACCTGCTACAACCAGAAGCCACTGGTTGACGAAGGCCAGCGTGTTGAGGCCGGCCAGGTCATCGCTGATGGTCCGGGTACCGACAACGGTGAGATGGCACTTGGTAAGAACCTGCTCGTGGCATTCATGCCGTGGGAAGGACACAACTACGAGGACGCCATCATCCTGAACCAGCGCATGGTTGAGGAGGACATCCTGACCTCGATTCACATCGAGGAGCATGAGATTGATGCCCGCGACACCAAGCTGGGTCCGGAGGAAATCACCCGTGACATCCCGAACGCATCCGAGGAGATGCTGAAGGATCTGGATGACCGCGGTATCGTCCGCATCGGTGCCGACGTTCGCGACGGTGACATCCTGGTCGCTAAGACCACGCCGAAGGGCGAGACTGAGCTGACTCCGGAGGAGCGCCTGCTGCGCGCTATCTTCGGCGAGAAGTCCCGCGAGGTCCGTGACACCTCCATGCGTGTTCCGCACGGTGAGTCCGGCAAGGTCATCGGCGTCCGCGTCTTCTCCCGTGAAGACGATGACGACCTGGCACCGGGTGTCAACGAGATGGTCCGCGTCTACGTTGCGCAGAAGCGCAAGATTCAGGACGGCGACAAGATGGCAGGTCGCCACGGTAACAAGGGTGTTATCGGCAAAATCCTGCCGCAGGAGGATATGCCGTTCCTGCCGGACGGCACCCCGGTCGACATCATTCTGAACACCCACGGTGTTCCGCGTCGTATGAACATCGGCCAGGTCCTCGAGGTTCACCTCGGCTGGCTGGCGAAGGCCGGCTGGAGCATTGAGGGCGACCCGGATTGGGCTAAGCGTCTTCCGGCTGACCTGCACGACGTTCCGTCCGACTCCCTGGTCGCAACCCCAGTGTTCGACGGTGCTGAGAACGAGGAGCTCGCTGGTCTGCTCGCGTCGTCCCGCCCGAACCGTGACGGCGAGGTGCTGGTCAACGCTGACGGTAAGGCCACGCTGTTCGACGGCCGCTCTGGCGAGAAGTTCCCGTTCCCGGTTTCGGTGGGCTACATGTACATGCTGAAGCTGCACCACCTGGTCGACGAGAAGATTCACGCTCGTTCCACCGGTCCGTACTCCATGATTACCCAGCAGCCGCTGGGTGGTAAGGCTCAGTTCGGTGGTCAGCGCTTCGGTGAGATGGAGGTGTGGGCAATGCAGGCATACGGCGCTGCCTACACCCTGCAGGAGCTGCTCACTATCAAGTCCGATGACGTGGTTGGCCGCGTCAAGGTCTACGAGGCAATCGTGAAGGGCGACAACATTCCGGATCCGGGTATTCCGGAGTCGTTCAAGGTGCTTCTGAAGGAACTGCAGTCGCTCTGCCTGAACGTTGAGGTCCTTTCGGCCGACGGCGTTCCGGTTGAGTTGGGCTCCTCCGACGATGAGGAACTCGACCACGCGACCGCTTCCCTCGGCATTAACCTGTCCCGCGACGAGCGTTCTGACGCTGACTCCGCATAGTTTCTCGCTTAACGACGAAACATTGCGTGAGTATCAGGGTCGGGAAGCCCTAACTCGCGAATAACCCAACACAGACGACAACGTACAAAAACCTCCGCAGAGAATTTGGTTTCCGCATTACTTCGATGCGGAGGGAAAGGGAAAACAGGTGCTCGACGTCAACAACTTTGACGAGCTCCGGATTGGGCTCGCTACCGCCGACGACATCCGCCGCTGGTCTCGCGGTGAGGTCAAGAAGCCCGAGACGATTAACTACCGTACGCTGAAGCCGGAAAAGGATGGCCTTTTCTGTGAGCGTATCTTCGGCCCGACCCGTGACTGGGAGTGTGCTTGTGGTAAGTACAAGCGCGTTCGCTTCAAGGGCATCATCTGTGAACGCTGTGGCGTTGAGGTGACCAAGTCGAAGGTTCGCCGTGAGCGCATGGGCCACATTGAGCTGGCCGCTCCGGTCACTCACATCTGGTACTTCAAGGGTGTGCCGTCTCGCCTCGGCTACCTGCTCGATTTGGCTCCGAAGGATTTGGAAAAGATCATCTACTTCGCTGCCAACATCATCACTTCTGTGGATGAAGAGGCTCGCCACAACGACCAGGAAACCCTCGAAGCAGACATGCTCGTGGACAAGAAGCTGGTTGAGGACGACCGCGACCAGGAGCTGGCCGAACGCGCCCAGACCCTGGAAGAGGATCTGGCTGAGCTCGAGGCAGCCGGTGCCAAGGCTGACGCCCGCAAGAAGGTTCAGTCTGCAGCCGAGCGCGAGATGCGCCACATCCGTGAGCGCGCCCAGCGCGAGCTGGATCGTCTCGATGAGATTTGGAACACCTTCATCAAGCTCGAGCCGAAGCAGATGATTATCGACGAGGGTATTTACACCGAGCTCGTCGACCGCTACGAGGACTACTTCACCGGTGGTATGGGTGCTGAGGCTATTCAGACCCTGATCCGCAACTTCGACCTGGCCAAGGAGGCCGAGGAGCTGCGCGAGATTATTCGCGACGGCAAGGGTCAGAAGAAGATGCGCGCCCTCAAGCGCCTGAAGGTTGTCACTGCATTCCTGCAGTCCGGCAACGACCCAGCCGCTATGGTGCTCGACTGCATCCCGGTGATTCCGCCGGAGCTGCGCCCGATGGTGCAGCTCGACGGTGGCCGCTTTGCGACCTCGGACTTGAACGACCTCTACCGTCGTGTCATCAACCGCAACAACCGCCTGAAGCGCATGATCGACCTCGGCGCTCCGGAGATCATCGTCAACAACGAGAAGCGCATGCTTCAGGAATCCGTTGACGCACTGTTCGACAATGGACGTCGCGGCCGCCCGGTCACTGGTCCGGGTAACCGCCCGCTGAAGTCCCTGAGCGACCTGCTCAAGGGTAAGCAGGGTCGTTTCCGTCAGAACCTGCTGGGTAAGCGTGTTGACTACTCCGGCCGTTCGGTTATTATCGTCGGCCCGCAGCTGAAGCTGCACCAGTGTGGTCTGCCGAAGCTGATGGCACTTGAGCTGTTCAAGCCGTTCGTGATGAAGGAGCTCGTGGCCAAGAGCTACGCGCAGAACATCAAGAGCGCGAAGCGCATGGTTGAGCGTCAGCGCCCAGAGGTGTGGGACGTCCTCGAAGATGTCATTACCGGACACCCGGTCCTGCTGAACCGTGCACCTACGCTGCACCGCCTGGGTATTCAGGCTTTCGAGCCGGTCCTGGTTGAGGGTAAGGCAATTCAGCTGCACCCACTGGCATGTGAGGCTTTCAACGCCGACTTCGACGGTGACCAGATGGCAGTCCACCTGCCGCTGTCCGCTGAAGCACAGGCCGAGGCTCGCGTCCTGATGCTGTCCTCGAACAACATTCTGTCGCCGGCTTCCGGTAAGCCGCTGGCTATGCCGCGTCTGGATATGGTCACTGGCCTGTACTTCCTGACGCTGGAGAAGCCGGAGCTGCCGGGTGGCCACCAGGATGCCACCGAGGACGCACCGGAGCAGGGTATTTACACCAGCCCGGCCGAGGCCATCATGGCTTACGACCGCGGTGCAATTGGTCTGCAGAGCCCGATTAAGGTGCGCATCAGCCACCTGCGTCCGCCGGCCGAGATTGAGGCCGAGCAGTTCCCAGACGGTTGGAACAAGGGCGATACCTGGCTGGCTTCGACCACGCTGGGCCGCGTTATGTTCAACGACCTGCTGCCGTGGAACTACCCATACGTCGAAGGCGTTATGGCTAAGAAGCCGCAGGCTGCGATCATCAACGACTTGGCTGCCAAGTACCCGATGATCACGGTCGCTCAGACCGTCGACAAGCTCAAGGATGCTGGCTTCTACTGGGCTACCCGTTCTGGTGTCACCATTGCTATGTCTGACGTGCTGGTTCTCCCGAACAAGCGGGAGATCCTAAACGGCTACGAAGAGAAGGCCGCCACGGTGGAGAAGAAGTTCCGCCGCGGTAAGCTCTCGGCTGCTGAGCGTCACGAGTCGCTGGTTAACCTGTGGAAGGCTGCGACGGCTGAGGTCGGTGAAAAGGTCGAGGCTCTGTACCCGGATGACAATCCGATTCCGATGATCGTGAAGTCGGGTGCTGCCGGTAACATGGGCCAGATTCACTCGCTGGCCGGCATGAAGGGTATGGTTACGAACCCGCGTGGTGAATACATCACCCGTCCGATTAAGACCTCCTTCCGCGAAGGCCTGTCGGTTCTCGAGTACTTCAACAACTCGCACGGTTCCCGTAAGGGTCTGGCCGATACCGCGCTTCGTACCGCTGACTCGGGTTACCTGACCCGTCGTCTGGTCGACGTTGCGCAGGACGTCATCGTTCGCGAAGAGGACTGTGGCACCCACGATGGTGTCATTGTCGAGATCGGCGAGGATGTTCTGGACGCAGCCGGCAACCCGACCGGCGAGATCCGTCGTGCGAAGTATGTCGAGACCGCCGCGATTGCTCGTGTGCTGGCAGCCGATGTCACCGACGCTGAGGGCAATGTCCTTATCGCGGCTGACACCGACCTGAACGACGACCACATCACCCTGGCTCTCAGCCACGGTGTCAAGGAAGTCAAGGTCCGCTCGGTTCTGACCTGTTCCACCGCAACCGGTGTCTGTGCCAAGTGTTACGGTCGCTCGATGGCAACCGGCAAGCTGGTCGACATCGGAGAGGCTGTCGGTATTGTTGCTGCGCAGTCCATTGGTGAGCCGGGTACCCAGCTGACCATGCGTACGTTCCACCAGGGTGGTGTCGGTGGCGACATTACCGGTGGTCTGCCGCGTGTCCAGGAGCTGTTTGAGGCCCGCGTGCCGAAGAACAAGGCTCCGCTGGTCCGCGAAAACGGTCGCGTGCGCCTGGAGGAGGACGAGCACTTCTACACGCTCACCCTCATCCCGGATGCCAACAGCGAAGACGAGGTTGTTTACGACAAGCTGTCCAAGCGTCAGGGCCTGGCTGAAATCACTGTCGATGGCCGTCGTCGCGCCATCCGCGATGGTGACCATGTGGTCAAGGGTCAGCAGCTGCTCAAGGGCGCTGCCGATCCGCACGAGGTCCTCGAGGTTCTGGGCCGCCGAGGCGTCCAGCGCCACCTCATCGAGGAAGTCCAGTCGGTCTACCGTGATCAGGGTGTGGCCATTCACGACAAGCACATCGAGGTTATCGTCAGCCAGATGCTGCGCCGCGTGATTGTGTCTAAGCCAGGTGACTCCGAACTGCTGCCAGGTGCACTGGTCGAGCGCTCCACGGTCATGGCGAAGAACCGCGAGATTGTCGCCTCCGGTGGCAGCGTCATCGAAGGCCGTCGCGTGCTGATGGGTATTACCAAGGCATCGCTGGCCACCGAGTCCTGGCTGTCCGCCGCCTCCTTCCAGGAGACGACGCGCGTGCTTACCGACGCCGCTATCAACAAGCGCTCGGATAAGCTCATCGGCCTGAAGGAGAACGTGATCATCGGTAAGCTGATCCCGGCTGGTACGGGTATCTCGCGCTACCGCAACATCACGGTTGAGCCGACTGAGGAAGCTGCCCGCCAGGCAGCCGCCCCGTTCGCTTCCTTCGGCGAGGGCTTCTACGGTGCCGAGGACACCTACGGCATCGATCAGGTCGGTTCCGCAGTTCCGCTGGATGACATCGGAACCTTCGAGTAGAAATCAATAGCTTTGCGGCAGCGGCTGGGGGGAGCGGGAGAATTCCCTCGGTCACTGTCTGGCAAAGCACCTCGCCTGACAGTTGGGGCTTCGTGCGCTAACTGTTAGGTGGCAACCGGAAAAATCCTCCGGCACAGTTGTGGCTTACTAGCGGGTTGCTAGTTCGTCACGGTCGTGCCGGAGGATTTTTCTTTGTCGAGGCAACCCAACTGGAAAACTCGGCTGGAGACTGAAGAAAGGCGATAGGAACAGAGGCAAGGGGCAGGGGAGGAAGGGCCTAGGGGTTCCGTCCCGACCTCCCTCCTCTACATCTTGAGAGCCTCTGCAATCGGGGTGTTGCCCTCGTTGAAGTTAATCATGCGACCAACGGTAGCCTCGTTGAACACGGCCTGCGCGATGACATTGGCAACGGTCGCGCGAGCGACCTCGCCTGCCTTGTCCGCCGTGGTGTCGATGGAATCCTGGCCCTCGTTGAGCGTGAGCGCACTCGGGCCGAGAATGGTCCATTCCAGGTTTGAAGCGCGCAGCGCTTCGTCGGCTGCAGCCTTGGACTCGGCATAGGCAAAGAAGCTGTGATCCTCTGGAACGCCATGGTCGTGGCCCGCACCAAAGTAAGAGACCATCACGTAGCGCTTAACGCCAGCCTGCTCGGCTGCGGCAATCGAAGTAATAGCTGCGTCGCGGTCGATCGCGTACGTCCGTTCTGGTGAACCTCCACCAGCGCCGGCGGACCAAATCACAGCGTCGTGCGCGCTGAGAAGGTCCGCAAACTGTTCGGTCGAGAGACTGGCGATGTCGTAAACGGCTGGTGTGGCGCCGAGAGCCTCGATATCCGGAACCTGGTCGGGGTTGCGTATAACAGACGTGACCTCGTAGCCATCGTCGATAAGTAGGGGAGTAGAGATTTGGGCCACCTTGCCGTGGCCGCCAATGACAATAACCTTTTTAGACATGTCCCCACCTATACGCTGCCAGTACACTGCTGGCAATGAAGAAGGCATTCGCCTGTGGTGAACATGGCGATTAAGTTTCTCCAGCGCTGATGCAGGACAGTACTATGGGCAAACCGAACGGACGGCAGAATTGGCCGAGTTATCAATTCAAACCGGCATAGTAACGTCTGCGTCTTTTGGGGCGAGGCGCGCCGTGCTGAACACCCAAAAATTTGATCACCAAGCCCACAAGCGCTCAAAGTGCTTGAAATTTATAGGCCATTACCAGGGTGTTTGGACTAAACCCGCAGCTCGCGTACTGTTATACAACGATCCCAGAAAAGAATTGGGAACTTGAGACATTACCCAGTAGGCCAGCGAGAGCGGCTGACTGGGTTTCGCACGTTCAAAATCCCTCCATTTCTTGCGTTCAACCGATGGGCTCACCACTGGATGAGTAATAACTTTTCTTGTGATGCATTCACACGGAAGGTGGTTACTCCGCTGCGGTTGGCATCGGTCGTGAGAATGTCCAGCGAGGATTGAAAACAGAAAGAGGCTTCATGCCCACTATTCAGCAGCTGGTCCGCAAGGGCCGCCATGACAAGAAGGCTAAGGTTGCAACCGCAGCTCTGAAGGGTTCCCCTCAGCGCCGCGGCGTTTGCACCCGTGTTTACACCACCACCCCGAAGAAGCCGAACTCGGCTCTTCGTAAGGTCGCTCGTGTTCGTCTGACCTCTGGTATCGAGGTTTCGGCTTACATTCCGGGTGAGGGCCACAACCTGCAGGAGCACTCCATGGTGCTCGTTCGCGGTGGTCGTGTTAAGGACCTCCCGGGTGTCCGCTACAAGATCGTCCGTGGTTCCCTCGACACCCAGGGTGTCAAGGACCGCAAGCAGGCTCGTTCCCGCTACGGCGCAAAGAAGGAGAAGTAAGCCATGCCACGTAAGGGCCCAGTACAGAAGCGTCCTGTCGTCAACGACCCGGTCTACGGCTCCCCTCTGGTGTCGCAGCTGGTCAACAAGGTTCTGATCGACGGTAAGAAGTCGACTGCAGAGCGCATCGTCTACGGTGCACTTGAGCTGTGCGAAGAGAAGACCGGTACTGATCCGGTGCTGACTCTGAAGCGCGCAATCGAGAACGTCAAGCCGGCTCTTGAGGTTCGTTCCCGCCGTGTTGGTGGCGCCACCTACCAGGTCCCGGTCGAGGTTCGTCCGGGCCGTGGCACCACGCTGGCACTGCGCTGGCTGCTGATGTTCTCCCGTCAGCGCCGTGAGAACACCATGACCGAGCGTCTCGCTAACGAGATTCTCGATGCATCCAACGGCCTGGGTGCATCCGTCAAGCGTCGTGAGGACACTCACAAGATGGCGGAAGCAAACCGCGCATTCGCTCACTACCGCTGGTAATCGCTTATCGACGGAGGCCGCGAGTGGTCACCGTCGTAGAGCAGCTGCCGGTATGTCAACGGCGCGCGTCGGTCGCGGTCCACAGATCTTTAAGGGTCACTCAATAGGGGCCAGCCCGGCGCTTACACCCGATGTCTTGCGTAGAATTTACGCAATAGGTGTACGTCACGGCGCGACTTCGCGCCAAGACGGTGGCATTATAGATAAAGCAAACCCGACCGACGGCGGATTTGACGGCCAATTGCAATCCCGTAATTGAGTCTCACCGCCAAACCGATTTGAAACGAGTGGGGAATCAAGTGGCTGAAGGTGCACTTCCCGTTAAGAAGGACCTCCACAAGGTCCGCAACATCGGCATCATGGCGCACATCGATGCTGGTAAGACGACTACGACTGAGCGCATCCTGTACTACACGGGTATTAACCGCAAGGTCGGCGAGACTCACGATGGTGGCGCTACCACCGACTGGATGGAGCAGGAGAAGGAGCGCGGTATCACCATTACCTCCGCTGCTGTGACCTGTTTCTGGAACGACAACCAGATCAACATCATCGATACCCCGGGCCACGTCGACTTCACCGTTGAGGTTGAGCGTTCCCTGCGTGTGCTCGACGGTGCCGTCGCAGTCTTCGACGGTAAGGAAGGTGTCGAGCCGCAGTCTGAGCAGGTTTGGCGTCAGGCTCAGAAGTACGATGTCCCGCGTATTTGCTTCGTCAACAAGATGGACAAGCTGGGCGCTGACTTCTACTACACCGTTGGCACCATCGTTGACCGCCTCGGTGCTAAGCCGTTGGTTATGCAGCTGCCGATTGGCGCTGAGGATGACTTCGACGGCGTTGTTGACCTGCTGGAGATGAAGGCCCTCATGTGGCCGGGCAAGGTTGAGATCGGTACTCCTGCGCAGGTCGAGGAGATTCCGGCGGACATGGTCGACAAGGCTAACGAGTACCGTGAGAAGCTCATTGAGACCGTCGCTGAGTCCGACGAGGAGCTCATGGAGAAGTACTTCGGTGGCGAAGAGCTGACCATGGACGAGATCAAGGGCGCCATCCGCAAGATGGTTATCAACTCTGAGGTCTACCCGGTCTACTGTGGTACCGCGTACAAGAACAAGGGTGTTGAGCCGCTGCTCGACGCTGTCATTGACTTCCTGCCGAATCCGCTGGACATCGGTGAGGTTCACGGCCACCAGATGGGCGACGAGGACGTCGATATGGTCCGTAAGCCGTCTAAGGATGAGCCGTTCTCCGCTCTCGCATTCAAGATTGCTGCTCACCCGTTCTTCGGCAAGCTGACCTTCGTCCGCGTTTACTCCGGTCGTGTGGAGCCTGGCCAGCAGGTCCTGAACTCCACCAAGGACAAGAAGGAGCGCGTCGGTAAGCTGTTCCAGATGCACGCCAACAAGGAGAACCCTGTTGACGAGGCAGTGGCAGGTAACATCTACGCCTTCATTGGTCTGAAGGACACCACCACCGGTGACACCCTGTGTGCACAGGATGCTCCGATCGTTCTGGAGTCCATGTCCTTCCCGGATCCGGTTATCTCCGTTGCTATTGAGCCAAAGTCCAAGGCTGACCAGGAGAAGCTGGGTACCGCTATTCAGCGTCTGGCTGAAGAGGACCCGACCTTCACCGTTCACCTGGATGAGGAAACCGGCCAGACCGTTATCGGCGGTATGGGCGAGCTCCACCTCGACGTCCTGGTTGACCGCATGAAGCGCGAGTTCAAGGTCGAAGCAAACATCGGTAACCCGCAGGTTGCTTACCGCGAGACCATCCGCAAGCCGGTCGAGAAGTTCGAGTACACCCACAAGAAGCAGACCGGTGGTTCGGGTCAGTTCGCCCGCGTCATCATTGCTCTGGAGCCGTACTCCCCGTCCGCTGAAGAGGTGGAAGAAGGCGAGTCCACAACTTACCTCTTCGCAAACGAGGTCACCGGTGGCCGCGTTCCGAAGGAGTACATCCCGTCTGTCGACGCTGGTATCCAGGATGCAATGCAGTACGGTACCCTCGCCGGCTACCCGCTGGTGAACATCAAGGCAACCCTGCTCGACGGTGCTTACCACGAGGTTGACTCCTCCGAAATGGCCTTCAAGATCGCTGGTCAGCAGGCTCTGAAGGAAGCTGTTCAGAAGGCTAAGCCGGTCCTGCTCGAGCCGATGATGGCCGTTGAGGTCATTACTCCGGAAGAGTACATGGGTGAGGTCATCGGTGACATCAACTCCCGTCGTGGCCAGGTCAACTCCATGGAAGACCGCACCGGCGTCAAGGCTGTCAAGGCTCTGGTTCCGCTGTCCGAGATGTTCGGCTACGTTGGTGACCTGCGTTCCAAGACCCAGGGTCGCGCTAACTACACCATGATCTTCGACTCCTACGCTGAGGTTCCGTCCTCCGTGGCCGAGGAGATCATTGCAGCTCGTACCGGCGCTTAAATCACGCCGGTAGGGTGGGGCACTCAATCAGAGTTGACCCCATCCCTGCACGCACTGCACTGTCACTCTTTTAGAGAACGCAGTGCGAGGGTCTGCAGCTTTAGTAGATTCCCTCTAGCTTTGACTGTGCTGAGACATCGTCAGACTGTTGGCGTGTGTTAGCACAGGCAAGCTCTAGGGGGTAGCTGCTCGCAATTCATATCGTTGGCCGATTTTAGATCGCAGCTCAAATATCTAGCATTTATGCAGGTAAATGACGATGTGAGTTGCTGGCCGTTACCCACCCTTAACTAGGGGGTTGGTCTGGTTTGGAAAACTCCAGTATCCTGCCCTAGTATCGAGTAACTGGCACAGTGAAAGAATAGTGCTCTTTTGCGCGCGCACGTTCCGAAGTCGGAAGCGAACAGCTTCAAGGCTTCTGATGCTTGTGAAGGCGGATTGAGTGACCACAAAATTGTGGCTGCGAGAGTCGTGGCCACCTAGACCTCCAGGAGGACTAAAAGTGGCAAAGGCGAAGTTCGAGCGTACGAAGCCGCACGTCAACATCGGTACCATTGGTCACGTTGACCACGGTAAGACCACCACTACCGCCGCTATCACCAAGGTTCTGGCTGACAAGTTCCCGGACCTGAACGAGTCGTTCGCTTACGATGCCATCGATAAGGCACCGGAAGAGAAGGAACGTGGCATTACCATCAACGTTTCCCACGTTGAGTACCAGACGGAGAAGCGCCACTACGCTCACGTCGATGCCCCGGGCCACGCCGACTACATCAAGAACATGATTACCGGTGCTGCTCAGATGGACGGCGCAATCCTGGTTGTCGCTGCTACTGACGGCCCGATGCCGCAGACTCGCGAGCACGTTCTGCTGGCTCGCCAGGTTGGCGTTCCGTACATCCTCGTTGCGCTGAACAAGTGCGACATGGTCGACGACGAAGAGATCATCGAGCTCGTCGAGATGGAGGTCCGCGAGCTGCTGGCTGAGCAGGACTACGACGAGGAAGCTCCGATCGTCCACATCTCCGCTCTGAAGGCTCTTGAGGGCGAAGAGAAGTGGGTCAACTCCATCGTCGAGCTGATGGAAGCTTGCGACGAGAACATCCCGGATCCGGTTCGCGAGACCGACAAGCCGTTCCTGATGCCGATTGAGGACATCTTCACCATTACCGGTCGCGGCACCGTTGCTACCGGTCGTGTTGAGCGCGGCGTTCTGAACGTTAACGACGAGGTCGAGATTCTGGGCATCAAGGAGAAGTCCCAGAAGACCACCGTTACCGGTATCGAGATGTTCCGCAAGCTGCTGGATTCCGCTGAGGCTGGCGACAACTGTGGTCTGCTGCTCCGCGGTACCAAGCGTGAGGACATCGAGCGCGGTCAGATCGTTGCTAAGCCGGGCGCTTACACCCCGCACACCGAGTTCGAGGGTTCCGTCTACATCCTGTCTAAGGATGAGGGCGGCCGTCACACCCCGTTCTTCGACAACTACCGTCCGCAGTTCTACTTCCGCACCACCGACGTCACCGGCGTCGTTTCCCTGCCGGAAGGTGTCGAGATGGTCATGCCGGGCGACAACGTTGACATGTCTGTCAAGCTGATCCAGCCGGTCGCAATGGACGAGGGCCTGCGCTTCGCTATCCGCGAGGGTGGCCGCACCGTCGGCGCTGGCCGCGTTACCAAGATCGTTAAGTAAGGTTTCTCCCCATAGGGGAAGTGCTTTAACTTAAGTCTTAGAAGAATCCCGACTCCGCGTAAGCGGAAGTCGGGATTTTTTGTATCTGTACATACCCGACACTAGACGGGGTGGGGGCGACGCAATAGCCGTCGTCAAGCCGACTGTGCCGTAATGGGTGTGATGTACGTTGCACTTTGGAATCGTGATTTTACATTCGTAGCCCGGACGTGCTTTAATACGGAGGTTGCTTTAACAAAGGCGTTCGCGCCAATTGTTGTATCAGGCCCAGCTGGGAACCAGTACGAAATTGGACATAGCGCCTATGGTAAGGCGAGCATGACCACGTAGGGAAGTTTCTTCCCGATCGTGCCTCACGGAGAAAAACGGGCGACACGCCCGACCGCGGGGGTCGGAGGTGGCATGGCAAATTAACAGCGGCAGTAGGCAAATGAAGAGCCCCACGAGGGGGACTTGTTTTCCACTGGGATTTGAGTGCAAGGCGTTATTCGTCCGCTCGGGTCATGGCCATAAGTTAATTTGCCATGACGATCGAAGACGAAATCGCTTTGAAGTAATGCACAACCCAGTTTTAATTTCTGGCGCTGGCCATAGTTGCTGACGGCGTCGAGAAACATTGACAGGGTCGACGCCCCTTTAATTGGGGCGCGCCGACCGAGGAGAGGACAAGCGTGGCCGGACAGAAGATCCGCATCAGGCTCAAGGCCTACGACCACGAGGCTATCGACGCTTCTGCGCGAAAGATCGTGGAGACCGTTACCCGTACGGGTGCACGCGTCGTTGGCCCGGTGCCGTTGCCAACCGAAAAGAACGTTTACTGCGTTATCCGTTCGCCGCACAAGTACAAGGACTCGCGCGAGCACTTCGAGATGCGCACTCACAAGCGTCTGATCGACATTCTCGATCCAACGCCGAAGACCGTCGATGCACTTATGCGCATTGACCTTCCGGCAAGTGTCGATGTGAACATTCAGTGATCCTGGACTTTTGGTAGCGGAGACAAGATAAATGAGTGAAAACGAGATCAAGGGCATCCTGGGCACGAAGCTCGGTATGACTCAGATCTTCGACGAGGAGAACCGCGTTGTTCCGGTTACCGTCGTTGAGGCTGGGCCGTGCGTAGTGACTCAGGTGCGCACTAAGGAAACCGACGGCTACGACGCCGTCCAGATTGCATACGGCGAAATTGACCCGCGTAAGGTCAACAAGCCGGAGGCCGGCCACTTCAAGAAGGCCGGTGTGACCCCGCGTCGCCACAGCGTTGAGATTCGCACCCCGGACGCTTCCTCTTACGAGGTCGGCCAGTCCGTTGGTGTCGACATTTTCGGCGAAATTGAGTACGTCGACGTCACTGGTACCTCTAAGGGCCACGGCTTCGCCGGTGGTATGAAGCGCCACGGCTTTGCTGGCCAGGGTGCCGCTCACGGTAACCAGGCTGCTCACCGTCGTGTTGGTGGCATTGGCGCTTGCGCCACGCCAGGACGCGTCTTCAAGGGCAAGCGCATGGCAGGCCGCATGGGTAACGACCGGGTCACGACCCAGAACCTGAAGATCCAGAAGGTTGACGCTGACGCGAACCTGCTGCTCATCAAGGGCGCAGTTCCGGGTGCACGCGGCGGCCTGCTGGTTGTTAAGACTGCCACGAAGGGTGGTGCTCACGCATGACCAACCTCAAGCTAGACGTACACACCGCTGAAGGCGGCGTGAACGGTTCGGTTGAGCTTCCTGCTTCCGTGTTCGACGCGGAGGTGTCCATCGCCCTGATGCACCAGGTTGTTGTCGCGCAGCGTGCAGCAGCTCGCCAGGGCACCCACAAGGTCAAGACCCGCGGTGAGGTTCGCGGCGGTGGCCGCAAGCCGTGGCGCCAGAAGGGTACCGGTCGCGCTCGTCAGGGTTCGATCCGTGCTCCGCACTGGACCGGCGGTGGCGTTGTCCACGGCCCGGTGCCTCGCGATTACAGCCAGCGCACCCCGAAGAAGATGATTGCAGCTGCTCTGCGCGGCGCACTCTCTGACCGTGCTCGCCACGACCGCATCCACGTTGTCGAGGAACTGGTCCCAGGCCAGACCCCGTCCACCAAGGCAGCTCGTACTTTTGTCGAGCGTCTGACTGAGCGCCGCAACGTGCTCGTCGTTCTGCCGCGCGAGGACGTCAACTCGTGGAAGTCGGTTCGTAACCTGCCAGGTGTCCACATCCTGTCTGAGGATCAGCTGAACACCTACGATGTTCTGAAGGCCGATGACGTCATCTTCGCCGTTCAGGCACTCAATGACTTCATCACTCGCACCGCCGGTAAGGAGGAGAAGTAATGGCTACCATCGCAGATCCCCGCGACATCATTGTTGCACCGGTAGTGTCTGAGAAGTCCTACGGACTCATGGAGCAGGGCGTTTACACGTTCCTGGTCCACACCGACGCTAACAAGACCCAGATCAAGATCGCGGTCCAGGAGATTTTCGGTGCCAAGGTCGCTTCCGTCAACACCCTCAACCGTGAGGGCAAGCGCAAGCGTTCCCGCACCGGCTACGGCAAGCGCAAGAACACCAAGCGCGCCTACGTGACTCTCGCGGCCGGCAGCGATCCCATCGACATCTTCGGCGGTTCGGCAGCTTAGCCGCTAGCCGACGAGGAAGTTAAGGAAGAGCAAAAGTATGGCTATTCGTAAGTACAAGCCGACTACGCCGGGTCGCCGCCAGAGCTCCGTCTCCGAGTTCAGCGAGATTACTCGCTCGACTCCTGAGAAGTCTCTGCTGCGCCCGCTGTCGAAGACTGGTGGCCGTAACGTTCACGGTCACATCACCACTCGCCACAAGGGTGGCGGACACAAGCGCCAGTACCGTGTCATCGACTTCCGTCGTAATGACAAGGACGGCATTCCGGCAAAGGTCGCTCACATCGAGTACGACCCGAACCGTACCGCCAACATCGCACTGCTGCACTATGCAGACGGTGAGAAGCGCTACATCATCGCTCCGAAGAACCTGAAGCAGGGTGCCATCGTTGAGTCCGGCGCTAATGCCGACATCAAGGTTGGTAACAACCTGCCGCTGCGCAACATCCCGACCGGTTCCACTATTCACTGCGTGGAGCTCAAGCCAGGCGCTGGTGCACAGCTGGCACGTTCTGCTGGTGCTTCTATTCAGCTTCTCGGTAAGGAAGGCAAGTACGCAGTTCTGCGTATGCCGTCCTCTGAGATCCGTCGCGTCGACGCACGTTGCCGTGCAACCGTCGGTGAGGTCGGAAACCAGGATCAGATCAACATCCGTTGGGGCAAGGCCGGCCGTATGCGCTGGAAGGGCTGGCGCCCGACTGTCCGCGGTGTTGTCATGAACCCGGTCGACCACCCGCACGGTGGTGGTGAGGGTAAGACCTCCGGTGGTCGCCACCCGGTTTCCCCGTGGGGCCAGAAGGAAGGCCGCACCCGTAAGCCGAACCGTCCGAGCGACCAGCTGATCGTTCGTCGCCGTCGTACCAACAAGAATAAGAAGCGCTAAGGAGGGAACTGAGAATGCCACGCAGCCTTAAGAAGGGCCCGTTCGTCGATGAGCACCTCCTCGCGAAGGTCGATGCACAGAACGAGAAGGGCACCAAGCAGGTCATTAAGACCTGGTCTCGCCGCTCCACGATTCTCCCCGATTTCATCGGCCACACCTTCGCCGTTCACGACGGTCGCAAGCACGTGCCGGTGTTCGTGGATGACTCTATGGTCGGCCACAAGCTGGGCGAATTCGCCCCGACCAAGACCTTCAAGGGTCACGTCAAGGATGACAAGAAGGGACGTCGATAAGCCATGAGCAACGACATTACTTCTGCACGCGCAACTGCGCGCTTCGTCCGCGTTACTCCGATGAAGGCACGTCGCGTCCTGGACACCGTTCGCGGTAAGTCCGTCGACGAGGCACTGAACATCCTGGAGTACGCTCCGCAGGGTGCTGCTGATCCGGTCGCCAAGGTTGTTGCGTCTGCAGCTGCAAACGCTGAGAACAACTTCGGCCTGGACCGTCGTACTCTGGTCATCTCCGAGGCTTACGCCAACGAGGGACCGACCATGAAGCGCTTCCGCCCGCGTGCGCAGGGCCGTGCTTTCCACGTCCGCAAGCGCACCAGCCACATCACCGTGGTCGTCGAGAGCCAGAAGGAAGGTGACCGATAGTGGGACAGAAGATCCATCCACACGGTCTTCGCCTCGGTATTTCCAGCGACTGGAAGTCCCGCTGGTACGCCGACAAGCAGTACGCTGACTACCTGGCCGAGGACATCAAGATCCGCGATCTGCTGTCCACCGGTCTTGAGCGCGCCGGCATCTCCGATGTCGTTATCGAGCGCACCCGTGACCGCGTGCGTGTGGACATCCACACGGCACGCCCGGGCATTGTTATCGGTCGTCGTGGCTCCGAGGCTGACCGCATCCGCGGCCAGCTCGAGAAGCTCACCGGCAAGCAGGTTCAGCTGAACATCCTCGAGGTCAAGAACATTGACGCGGATGCGAAGCTGGTCGCTCAGTCCATCGCTGAGCAGCTCGCCAACCGTGTCGCTTTCCGTCGTGCAATGCGCAAGGCTATCCAGTCTGCAATGCGTCAGCCGCACGTCAAGGGCATCAAGGTTGTCTGCTCCGGTCGTCTCGGCGGTGCCGAGATGGGCCGCACCGAGCGCTACCACGAGGGTCGCGTTCCGCTGCACACCCTGCGTGCGGAGATCGACTACGGCACCCACGAGGCTCACACCACCTTCGGCCGCATTGGCGTCAAGGTGTGGATCTACAAGGGTGACGTGATCGGTGGCCGTCGCGAGTCCGAGATCAACGCCGGCAACGACCGCCAGCGTCGCGGCAACGACCGTCCGCGTCGTGGTGGCAAGCGTCGTCAGCGTGCATCTGAGAAGAAGGAGGGCTAATTCATGCTCATCCCGAAGCGCGTTAAGTTCCGTCGCCAGCACCGCCCGACCCGTTCTGGTATGTCCAAGGGCGGCAACAAGGTGACTTTCGGTGACTACGGTCTCCAGGCTCTCGAGCCGGCCTACATCACCAACCGTCAGATTGAGGCAGCGCGTATTGCCATCAACCGCCACGTCAAGCGTGGTGGTAAGGTCTGGATCCAGATTTTCCCGGACCGTCCGCTGACCCAGAAGCCACTGGGTGTTCGTATGGGTTCCGGTAAGGGCCCGGTCGAGAAGTGGATTGCAAACGTCAAGCCGGGTCGCATCATGTTCGAGATGTCCTACCCGGACGAGGCAACTGCTGTCGAGGCACTGAAGCGCGCAGGCGCTAAGCTGCCGATTAAGACCCGAATCGTTCGGAAGGAGGATCAGTACTGATGTCGAACGGCATTCCCGCCCACGAGCTTCGCTCGCTGGATAACGATGACCTGGTTGCCAAGCTCAAGGAGTCTAAGGAGGAGCTGTTCAACCTCCGTTTCCAGAGCGCTACCGGTCAGCTGACCAACAACCGCCGTCTCCGCACTGTCCGCAAGGATATTGCTCGCATTTACACCGTTATGCGTGAGCGCGAGCTCGGCCTGTCTGCTGCACCAACCGATGGTGATGCAGCATGAGTGAGGAAAACATGAACACCACCGAGGCTGGCGCACGCAAGGTGCGCACCGGTTACGTCGTGTCCGACAAGATGCAGAAGACCATCGTCGTCGAGCTCGAGGACCGCAAGCAGCACGCCCTGTACGGCAAGATCATGCGCACGAACTCTAAGGTCAAGGCGCACGACGAGAACGAAGAGGCTGGCGTGGGCGACCGCGTCCGCATCGAAGAGTGCCGTCCGCTCTCCAAGGACAAGCACTACCGCCTGATCGAGATCATCGAGAAGGCTAAGTAAGACCCGTCAGCTGAGCAATCAGCTCGGGCTTTACGACGAGAACCCCGTCGCGGGAAACACGAAAGTGTTTTCTGTGGCGGGGTTTTGTTTTTTTAGAAAGCCATGTTCCTTTGTATTTCTAGTCCGCTCAGTCCAGGTTTGATGGGTTTTTATCTCTGATAGCATTGGCCAGGATTTGTGCTTTGTGAGGGGAGAAGTTCGGTGACTACTGACGTGACCAGGATTGATGATCGAGATCTTGAGTCCGCGCTTCGCTCACATGACGTGGCTACGCTGTCGCGGCTCTTAACTGATATTGAACCCAAGGCTGCCGCTCGAAAGATGCGCCGCCTCAGCCATGGGGAACGTGCGCTGTTCTACCGCACACTGCCGAAAGACACGGCGGTTGAAACCTTCGATGAGCTGAACTCGGCTCTGCAGGCGCACCTGATTGACAGCCTCCGTGATCCTGAAGTCACCGCAGTTTTCGCGGAGATGGAACCGGACGATCGAGCAGAGCTGCTCGACGAGCTTCCTGCGTCTGTCGCTGCAAAACTGCTTGCCGATCTGCCGGATGATGAGCGAGAGCTAACCAACATCGTCCTCGGCTACCCCGACGGTTCCATTGGGCGTCGGATGAGCCCGGAGCTGGTGTCGCTTCACGACGATATGACGGTGGGGGAGGCTCTGGAGACCGTCTACAAGCATCTGGATGATGCCGAATCCATCTACACGCTGCCGGTGTCGAACCGGAACCGTCGGCTGGTGGGCGTGGTTAGCCTTCGTGAACTGATGCGCGCCAGCAGTGATATCCATGTTGCGGCTATCTTGCGGAAGGCTGATTACGCAGAAGCTACCGAACTCGAAGAGAAGGTAGCCCGCATGTGCGCTGATCGTAAGCGCCTAGCTCTGCCGATTGTCGACAGCGAGCGGCGTGTTATCGGTCTGCTCACGGTGGACGACGCCCTCCGGATTCTGGAAGAGGCAGACTCCGAGGACCAAGCTCGTATTTCCGGTTCTGAGCCTCTGCGCTTGCCCTATCTCGCGACGCCCATTTTCGAGATTGTTCGCTCTCGTGTGGTGTGGCTGCTCGTGCTTGCTATCGGTGCGACATTGACCGTGCAAGTCCTGGAAACTTTCGAAGAGACTCTTTCTCAGATGGTGGTTCTCTCGGTATTCGTGCCGCTGCTGATCGGTACAGGTGGCAATACCGGTAACCAGGCAGCAACCACGATTACGCGTGCGTTGGCGCTGGGGGATGTCCAACCCCGCGATATATTCAAAGTCATTCTCCGCGAGGTGAGAGTCGGTGCCTTCCTCGGTTTATTGCTTGGTACTCTCGGCCTGCTATTGGCTGGCTTGGTTTACGGCTGGGACATTGGCCTAGTGATTGGCCTGACGCTGCTGGGTATTTGTACTCTCGCGGCAACCGTCGGTGGCATTATGCCGCTGATTGGTAAGAAGTTTGGCATTGACCCAGCAGTCTTCGCTAACCCGTTCATTACGACGCTTGTCGACGCCTCCGGTCTGATCATCTACTTCCTGATCGCTAAGTCAGTATTGGGAATCTAGTCCCGTCGCGCAGGGGACGTCGGCGGTATAGAAAAGAGACCAACTGCGCCATAATGGTGGCCATGAGCAATGGCACCCACAATCACCGCACTTGGAAAGAAATTATCGCCGCCGATCCGCAGCATTCCCGCCGCTACGCCAACCGCTGGCGGGGATTCGTGCGCGAGGGCCGCGATATTGACGGCGAGGCGCGGTTGGTGGATGCAATGGCGCCACGCCACGCTCGAATCCTGGATGCCGGCTGTGGGCAGGGGCGCGTCGGCGGTTACCTGGCGAAGGCTAGTCATCGAGTCGTCGGTGTCGATGTCGACCCCTATCTCATCGACGAGGCAAAGCGACAGTTCCCGGATGCGACGTGGTTGGTAGGGGACTTGGCGCAATTGCCGCATGTGCTTGACGACGGGCTGGAGAACACACCCCACGATGACACGGCATCCGCCTTCGACGTCATCATTTGCCCCGGCAATGTGCTGACTTTCGTAGCGCCAGAAGACCGCGCGAAAGTACTGCAGGGCTTCGCGGAGGTGCTGAATCCGGAGAACGGTCGTGCCATTATCGGCTTCGGTGCTGGCCGTGGCTGGGACTTTGCGGATTTTGAAACGACTGCGCAGGAGGCTGGGCTCACCGTGATTCAGCGTTATTCCACGTGGGATCTTCGTCCCTTTGACGGTGAGTCTCAGTTCCTGGTTGCAGTGCTTGAGCGAGCTAAATAGAGCGGACTAAGTAGCGCTGACTAGGAATCCTTAGCCAGCAATTCTTCAACCTCAAGCTTGGCCGGCGGCTGCGCTCCCTTGCGGGACACAGTGATGGCAGCCGCGGCGGCCGCATAGTGCAGAATCTCGCGCCACTGGTCCGTTGATACCGAAGTCAGGTCAGCGGCCGTCAGGCCTCGTTCCTCAATTTGCGCTAAAAGTGCGCCCATAATTGTGTCCCCAGCACCGATGGTGTCAACGACATTCGCGTTGACGGCTGGGACATCGATGCGGTTTCCGTCGGCAAGCAAAGTGAGCCCATCGCCACCTCGGGTGATGACGGCGGCCGGAACTTTAGTCAGCTCCTCTTCGCCAAGGAACTCGACTTCCTCATCCGAGAGCTTCAACAAATTGACGTAGGGGAGCAAGCCCATGAGGAATTCGCGGTGTGCATCCGTTGCGTACATGGGGCGAATGTTCGGGTCCAAAGCGACTAGGGTGTCGTTGGCTGCGAACTGCTTGAGCAATTCCGCGTATCGGCTGGCACCCGGTTCCAGCGCCAGCGACAGCGTGCCAAAACATGCGATATTCGCATCGATGAGCTTCGGCTCCACAAGTGGGGTGGCCGTGCCGTCGGTGTAAAAGGTGTATGTTGCAGAGCGATCGTCGTGGATGGTGGTTACCGCCAGAATGGTCGGCTCTGGGCCACGCTGAACGTAAGTGGTGTCGACCCCTTCGGTTTCCAAGTGCTTGACCAGCTCATTTCCGAATCCATCCGTAGACAGGCGGGACTGGAAAATAACATCCGCACCGAGGCGAGAGGCCGTGACCGCGACGTTGTAGGGACCCCCGCCTAGCGCTGGCACGTGGTTATTGAGGCTGCCAGGAGATACCGGAACGAGGTCAACCAGACCTTCGCCGCAAACACAAATAGCCATGACTTCAATAATATCGGGGGGGGGGGATGACCTATCGCCGAATTACCATCTGTCACCGCCACAGGGCCGACTGAATGACCCGAATGGCCTTTTCGTGGACGGCGAGACACTGCATGTGTTCTACCAGCATGATCCATGCTTTCCACATGCGCCGAAGAGAACTGGGTGGGGGCATGCGTCCGCGTCGCTCACGACAGCCGAGCGGTGGCGTCATCACCCCGATGCGCTGTATCCGGACATGCCCTATGACAAGCATGGTTGTTATTCGGGCGGCGCAGTCGTCGATGGCGATGATGTGTGGCTCTTCTATACCGGCAACCTGAAGGTAGACGGGCGCCGCATTCCGTCGCAGAATCGGGTCCGTGCGCTTGCTCCCTCCGGCCCAGAGGGTGGGATTCATCTTGCCGATTCTGGTTATCTCATGGATTCTCGCAACGATTGAGAAGTTCTTCCATAAGCGTCTCAAGGGCACTGTCGACTTCATGCTGACACCACTGTTGACGTTGCTCATCACTGGTTTCATCACCTTTGCCGCCATTGGTCCAGTACTGCGCACTGCAGGTGAATGGCTGGGTATTGGTCTTGCAAATCTGTACGAATTCGCGGGACCTGTGGGTGGCTTCTTGTTCGGCTTGGTCTACTCGCCAATTGTCATCACTGGTCTGCACCAGTCCTTCCCTCCAATCGAGTACATGCTGTGGGATTAGGGAGGCTCGTTCATTTTCGCGACGGCATCGATGGCCAATATCGCTCAAGGTGGTGCCGCACTGGCGGTGTACTTCCTGGCCAAGAGCGAGAAGCTCAAGGGGTTGGCAGGCGCCTCCGGTATGTCGGCGCTATTCGGTATTACCGAGCCGGCCATCTTCGGTGTGAACCTACGTTTGCGCTGGCCGTTTTACATCGGCATGGGTGCCTCGGCCATTGCCTCAACCATGAAGGACGAGCCGAAGTCAGAAACTGCTGCGAAACCTGCTGTTACCGCAGAGAAGAAGTAAATCTGCCTCTCTTCGACGGTGAATCGCAGTTCCTGGTTGCAGCGCCTAAGGGGGGTAGGGCGCTGTGACCGTCGTAAAGCGGTTGCGATTCCGCGTCAGCCTGTCGATATTCTTTTATGCGAATAACTGCAATTAACGGCACGCAGGGAAAGGCTTCGGCGGTGACGCTATACGAAACGCTGGATACGGCTGGCGACAAGAAACAGGAACTGTTGACGCAGGACTACGGACGATTTGCCGTGCGAGCGGTCCTGGCGGGTATGTACCTGACGCTCGGAACGGCCTTCGCTGCGGTCGCTGGTCAAGTGGCAGAGGGCGTCGCGCCGGGGACTGGGGGACTGGTCTTTGCGTGCCTATTCGGGCTTGGGCTGTTCGCCATTGTGGTGCTCGGTGCAGAGCTTGCGACCGGCAGCATGATGTTTGTGTCCTGGTCCGCCGCACGCGGGCGCATGGCGTGGGGAGTTGCCTTTCGAATGGTGGCCGTCGCTACGTTCTACAACTTCATCGGTGCGGCGATTGTGGCGCTGGTGCTCAGCCAGAGCGCCAAGCTCGGTGGGATTGATGACACACATCTGATTTCCACCTTGACTGAGGGGAAGCTGGCCAAGCCGTTCTTCGGTGCCTTCGTTGAGGCGATGGGTGCGAATTTCGTGGTCAACATGGCTGTCTTAGGTGCGCTACAAGCCAAAGAAATCATTTCGAAGTTCGCTGTGATTCTGCCGATCATTGCAGTGTTCGTCGGGCTCGGACTCGAGCACGTGATTGCGAACTTCTCGTTGTTTTCCTTGGCCTTTTTCGCTGATCCGCATCCTACAGGCTTCGATGGTCTGCACATTACTGTTAACTGGGTGGCCGTGTGGCTAGGTAACTTCGTAGGTGGTGGCCTTGGGATCGGCGCGGTCTACGCCTGGTTGAACCAGACGAAGACCAGCTATGTTGACTAGGTTTTGAGCTTCGCCGCGCCCTAACCGGGCACCTATCTGACGGTCTATCCGACAGCCTGCCCGAAGAGCAGACCGACGAAGTAGGACACAATCAAACCGAGCGCACCACCAATTACCAGGCGCAGAGCAGCCTTGCCGGAGTGCGTGGAGCTGAGCTTGGCGCTGATGTAGCCGGTTAGAGCCAGAGTCACCATGGTGACAACAGTCACTGCGATTGCGCCAGAAGTGGGGCCGGTGAAAACCAGTGCCGCAATCATCGGCAGGATGGCGCCGAGTAGGAACGACAGTGCCGAAGAACCGGCAGCGGCCCAGGGGTTGGTAAGTTCCTCACCGTCAATGCCCAATTCCAGCTTTAGGTGAGCCGCCAGCGGATCGCTCTGTGCGATGCCGTGGGCAGCATCTTCGGCGATATGTTCTGGGATGCCGTAGCCAGAGAGAATGCCCACGAGCTCTTTATGCTCTTCATCTGGAAAGTTCTTAAGCTCGGCCTTTTCTTTGGCAATCAGTGCCCGCTCAGTATCGCGCTGGGTTGAAACCGAGACGTATTCACCCAGGGCCATCGAGATAGCCCCAGCGATAACGGCCGCGGCGCCAGCAGTCAGAATGGCTTCGCGAGAGGAACCTGCTGCAATCACGCTGAGCAAGATTAGAGCAGTGGAGACGATACCGTCGTTGGCTCCGAGGACTCCGGCGCGAAGCCAGTTGAGTTTCGCCGTCTCAGATGCCTTATGTGGTTCATGAGGATGTGTGTGCGTGGTCATGGCAGGACCTTTCTCCCATGTCAGCCCCATGCCTACGGGTGGTACGAGGCCTCACCATCGATTTAATGCCGATTCGGACACATTCTCAACCAGTGAAGTGAAACGAGGGGAGTCCTCTCGCTCGTAGCTCTTATGTCAGTCGGTGTGAGCGTTTGTGGAGGCCGGCGCGCGTCAATGTCAACACCGCGGTCAGCGCAATCAATGCACAGGTCAACATCGAAATAGCCATCGAGAGGGGCAGATTGGAACCAAGCCCCACCAGCGGGGAAACCGTGGCGGCCGCGAGGAACTGTGTGAAGCCCATCAGACCGGAACCTGAGCCAATTCCGATATCTCGAACCTCCTCAATTCCGAGTGCCGTGGCATTGGCGAAGATCAGCGGCATCATCGGTACCGTAATGAACAGCAACAGCCAAGTAGTGAAGAAAGTAATCCCGACGATGGCATTAATAATCAGGCCTATCGACGCCACGAGCATGACCGTAAGGGCAATTAAAATGCCCTTGCGGGGATGAAGCCGGTTGATCATCTTGCCGTTGAGGATTGACACAAATGTCAACATCGCTGCATTGGATGCGAATACGAGAGAAAACTGAGTAGGGGTGAGCCCCAGCAGCTCCTGGAAGATAAAGGGTGACGCAGCGATGTACGAAAACATCACCGAGAAGCCACCAGCGAAAGCCAACAAGTAGCCGACAAATACTGGCCGCCGCAGCAGCCGGCCAATATTGGGTAGGAGATTGCGCAGAGCACCTGTGGAGCGTCGCTCAAGCGGCAGAGTTTCCGGAACCATCAGAACCACAATCGCGACCATGGCGACGTTGATGGCTGCGAGAAACCAGAACACGCTGCGCCAGCCGAATGCGGGGCCTAGAAAACCGCCCACAAGGGGAGCGATTGCCGGGGCGATGGAGGAAATACCCATGAGGGTAGAGAAAGCTTTCGCTGATGCCTTGCCCGTCAAGAGGTCTGGGACTACAGAACGAGCCAGAACAACCGTGGAGCCACCAGCTAACCCCTGGAACAAGCGCATTGCAATAAGCGTGCCAATATTCGGTGCTACTGCACAGAGAATTGACGATCCCAAGAACACCAAAGTCGCAATGAGAAGCAGCTTCTTGCGGCCCAAACTATCGGAAAGGGCGCCAATGACGAGTTGTCCAGCAGCCATGCCAATCATGAAGGTTGTCAGCGTGAGCTGAACCATCGACTCGGTCATGGAGAACTCGCGTGCAATCTCCACGAAGGATGCCAGATATGTATCTGCGCCGAACGGGGCGGCGGCGGATAACAAGGCCAACCCGGCAAGTAGCGATACCGGCAGCGTCTGTGCTGGCTGTGTCCGAGCACTCTCGGAATGTTGATTTGTCACTGTTTCAGTATAGGGTTGCCGCAGAAGGCATAAACCATGTTGGGGGCATGAAACTAAGGGATTTTGTTGTCCCGCACGAACGTGCCATAATACACAGGTTGCGCGAAGCGACTGCGTGCTGCTCTCAACGGTCTAGAACCGTAGTAAGCACGAGGTCAAAGCGATAGGAAAGCTACCTCTAGCAGGTGCTTTCGTCGTAAAGCGTAAACGCAAGACATAAAGACCGCGTGCGTTTAGGACGGAAATCTGACGCACAATGCAACCAGGTCAGGAGAAACGCAGTGATTCAGCAGGAATCCCGTCTGCGCGTTGCCGACAACACTGGTGCACGTGAAATTCTGTGCATCCGCGTTCTCGGTGGCTCGACCCGACGCTTCGCTGGCATTGGCGACACCATTGTCGCAACTGTCAAGGAAGCTACTCCGGGCGGCAACGTCAAGGCAGGCGAAATTGTTAAGGCAGTCATCGTCCGTGCGAAGAAGGAGACCCGTCGTCCGGACGGCTCCTACATTTCGTTCGACGAGAATGCAGCTGTCATCATCAAGGCTGACGGTGAGCCGAAGGGCACCCGTATTTTCGGCCCGGTCGCGCGTGAGCTGCGTGACAAGAAGTTCATGAAGATTGTCTCGCTCGCACCGGAGGTGATTTAAGTGAAGATCCGTAAGGGCGATACCGTGCTGGTTATCTCCGGTCCGGACAAGGGTGCTCAGGGCAAGGTCATCGAGGCCTACCCGAAGCGCGACAAGGTCCTGGTCGAGGGCGTTAACCGTATCAAGAAGCACGTTGCAAACTCCGCTGCGGAGCGCGGCGCTTCCTCGGGTGGCATTGTCACTCAGGAAGCTCCGATTCACGTGTCGAACGTCATGCTGGTCGACGAAGATGGTACCCCGACTCGCGTCGGTTACCGCTTCGATGAGGACGGCAAGAAGGTTCGCATCTCCCGCCGTACCGGGAAGGACATCTAAGCATGAGCGAAAATTACACCCCTCGTCTGAAGGCCCGTTACCGCGATGAGATTCGCGGCAAGATGCAGGAAGAGTTCTCCTACGAGAACGTCATGCAGATTCCGGGCGTCACCAAGGTCGTCGTCAACATGGGCGTCGGCGCTGCTGCTCAGGACAAGAAGCAGATCAACGGTGCTATCAACGACCTGACTCTGATTACCGGTCAGAAGCCGGAGACCCGTCGTGCTCGCAAGTCGATCGCTAACTTCAAGCTCCGTGAAGGCGATGCCATCGGCGCTCGCGTCACCCTGCGTGGCGACCGTATGTGGGAGTTCCTGGATCGTCTGCTGACCGTGGCTCTGCCGCGAATCCGCGACTTCCGCGGTCTGTCTGATCAGCAGTTCGATGGTCACGGTAACTACACCTTCGGCCTGTCTGAGCAGACCATGTTCTACGAGATCGACGTTGACAAGATCGACCGCCCGCGCGGTATGGACATCACCGTCGTGACCACCGCTACCAACAACGAGGAAGGCCGCGCGCTGCTGCGCGAGCTGGGCTTCCCGTTCAAGAAGTAGTTTTGCCTCTTCGGTAGCTTTTGCCTGAAGCCCCGGATGCCGCTTGGCCTCCGGGGCTTTTTGCTGCTCTGTTAACTGCTTATGTTCGTGGGGGAGTGAGGTCGCTGTGCGGGGCCTGCGTAAAAGTTACCAGTGTTGCTGGTGGGAAAGTTGACCCTTTTTGGGGGTTGGAAATTAGTAAAGCCACAAGGTTTCTCAGTTGAAAGTTAGGCGTTTGTGATGATTTCGTTGTAAACTGCCATTCGTCATAGTGACGGCCGCCAAAATGCATTGTGGTCGTTATCAATTTGGGCAAGACTTAAGTGACTTCAGCTTCTGTGTGATTGAGCCAGTGGTTCTACACAGAGCGGTTCTTAAGTTAAAACGCAAAGGGATTAACTACATGAAGAACTTCTCCGTGGCCGTCCGCTCGGCTGCTATTGCAACTGTTGCGGCTCTGGGTCTGAGCTTGGGTGCAGGTGCTGCCAACGCACAGCCGGCACTGCCGGAAATGCCGAACATTCCGATTCCGGGTATCGGCGACACCGGCCCGAAGGGCGTCAAGCAGATCGTCACCTTCGGTGACTCCTTCACCGCTAATGCCGGTAAGGGTGGCCCGCGTGGCCTGGCGCCGGGGCAGAACGTACTGGTCGCCAACTGCGCTACCGACATGGAAAACTGGCCGAAGATCGCAGCTACGAAGCTGAACAAGTCCCTGGGTGACTGGTCCTGTAACGGTCTTGGCGGCTTCCCGGGTCAGCTCCTCGCATACCTGGAAGCTTCCATCCAGTACGGCGACATCGGAGAGGGCACTGAGAAGGTTGTCCTGATGTACGGCGGCATGGACTGGGTCCAGTGGGTTGACGTGGCAGGCGAGCTTGTCGCAAAGCCGGACCCCAAGGCTCCGTCGCTGTTTAAGCAGACGCTGCGTCAGTTCACTGACCGCGTCCACCAGGTTGCTCCGGGCGCTCAGGTCGTCCTGGCTTCGTACCCTGAGTACGCCACTGATGACCAGCTGTGCCTGGTGAACACCCCGAACCAGACCTTCCCGATCCCGGCACCGGGTGCCAGCGAGGTTCAGGGTGCATTCCGTGACAGCATTCGCTCCGCATCTCAGCACGTAGGTGCCGGCTTCATTGACGTCTACGAGGCAACCCTCGGCCACGGTACCTGCAACCCGAACCCGGATGAGCGCTTCGTCGCCGGTTTCGCAGATCCGGTGATGGGCCCGATGACCAATCACCCGACGGTGGCTGGCGAAAAGGCTATGGGTAACATCATCGCCGACCAGCTCTACTAATTTTCTCCAGCCGGCACCATGTCGGCTAGGAATTGAGTTCCACTGATAATTGGTGGGGCCTCACGCCGCGAGCGGACTAATGTCCGTCTGCGGCGTTTTTGCATTTCGGTCGGTATTTGTTAGTATCACCAGGTCTGCCCTCTGCAAGAGGTGCGGCAGTAAAAATGTAAGAACTTTGCTGTAGGCCCCTCGCCTCGCATCGTCTCTGGCGTCACCTGGGTGGCGAGCTGACTCGGCTATTGAACCGAGTTGGCGAACAGTAGCCCTTAAATCGCCGGAATCACGATATTGGTAGTCGCTCCATCTTAAGCTTTTGCCGTGTGACAGTTGCTGTTTGTGCGGTCATTGGAGTTAGCCACGAGGTGGGAAGGAACCGCAGCGAGAAAGGAAGCGGTCACTAACCATGACCATGACTGACCCAATCGCCGACATGCTGTCGCGCGTGCGCAACGCTAACAACGCGTACCACGACTCTGTCTCGATGCCGTCGTCCAAGCTGAAGGCTAACATCGCCGAGATCCTCAAGTCTGAGGGTTACATTGCGGACTACGCAGTCGAGGATGCCAAGGTCGGCAAGACCCTGACCCTGAACCTGAAGTACGGCCCGTCCCGCGAGCGTTCAATCGCTGGCGTGCGTCGCGTCTCCAAGCCGGGTCTGCGTGTTTACGCAAAGTCCACTAACCTGCCGAAGGTCCTCGGTGGCCTGGGCGTGGCTATCATCTCCACGTCTCAGGGCCTGCTGACTGACCGTCAGGCTTACGAGAAGAAGGTTGGCGGGGAAGTCCTCGCTTACGTCTGGTAAAGGGGGAACTACACAATGTCTCGTATTGGTAAGAACCCTGTCGTTGTCCCGGCAAATGTTACTGCACAGGTCAACGGCCAGGACGTTTCCGTCAAGGGCCCGAAGGGCGAGCTGTCTGTCTCTATCCCGGCTCCAATTACCGTTGAGCTGAAGGACAATGAGATTGTGGTCAACCGCCCGGATGACCACCGCAAGAGCCGCTCCCTGCACGGTCTGTCCCGTTCGCTGATTAACAATATGGTTGTCGGTGTGACCGAGGGCTACACCATCAAGATGGAAATCTTCGGTGTCGGTTACCGTGTCGCCAAGAAGGGCAAGGACCTCGAGTTCTCCCTGGGCTACTCGCACCCAGTCCTGATCGAAGCACCGGAAGGTATCACCTTCGATGTCGACGGCACCACCAAGCTGTCGATCACAGGTATTGATAAGCAGCAGGTCGGACAGCTCGCAGCTAACATCCGTCGTCTGCGTAAGGATGATCCTTACAAGGGCAAGGGCATTCGTTACGATGGCGAGCAGATCCGTCGCAAGATCGGAAAGACGGGTAAGTAATGAGCAACACCAACGAAAAGCGCCTCCCGGTAGGCAAGGACATCTCGACTCGTCGTCGTGTCGCCCGCGCCCGCCGTCACGCACGCTTGCGCAAGAACGTCCGCGGCACCTCCGAGGCACCGCGCCTCGTCGTGCACCGCTCTTCCCGCCACATCACCGCTCAGGTTATCGACGATTCTATCGGTCGTACCCTGGCAGCTGCTTCCACTCTGGACGCAGATCTCCGTGGCTTCGAGGGCGACAAGAAGGCCAAGAGCGCCAAGGTCGGCGAGTTGATTGCTGCTCGCGCTAAGGATGCTGGCATCGAGAAGGTCGTTTTCGACCGCGGTGGCTACCAGTACCACGGCCGCGTTGCTGCTCTGGCCGAGGCTGCCCGTGAAGGTGGTCTGAAGTTCTAATGCGCACTTACAAGTCCAACGGAAGGAATGCGTGATGTCGGAACGCGATAAGCGCGAAGGCGGACGTAACTCCGCTGACAACAAGAACAACAACCGTCGTGGTGGCCGCGGTAACGACCGTCGCCAGCAGGACGAGCGTTCGCAGTACATCGAGCGCGTAGTAACTATCAACCGAGTTTCCAAGGTCGTCAAGGGTGGTCGTCGCTTCAGCTTCACCGCTCTGGTCATCGTCGGTGACGGCGAGGGCATGGTCGGCGTCGGCTACGGCAAGGCCAAGGAAGTACCGGCAGCTATCCAGAAGGGTGCTGAAGAGGCTCGTAAGAACTTCTTCCGCGTCCCGATGATTGCTGGCACCATCACCCACCCGGTTCAGGGTGAGACCGCTGCTGGCATCGTGCTGCTGCGCCCGGCTGCTCCGGGTACCGGTCTGATTGCCGGCGGCGCTGTCCGCCCGGTTCTCGAGTGCGCCGGTGTTCAGGATGTTCTGTCCAAGTCGCTGGGTACCAACAACTCCATCAACGTTGTTCACGCAACCGTTGATGCTCTCAAGCAGCTGGTTCGCCCTGAAGAGGTCGCCGCACGTCGTGGCAAGTCCCTCGAAGAGGTCACCCCAGCACGTATGCTGCGCGCACGCGCAGGTCAGGGAGCGTGATTTCCATGGCACTGAAGATTACCCAGGTCCGTGGTACCGCTGGTACCAAGCAGAACCAGAAGGATTCGCTGCGCACTCTCGGCCTGAAGCGCATCAACGGTTCCGTCGTTCGCCCGGATACTCCGGCTGTGCGCGGTCTCGTGAACGTTGTGCGTCACCTGGTCGAGGTTGAAGAAGTAGCGGGGGAGTAGGTAAACCATGAGCGAACCAATTAAGCTCCACGACTTGGCCCCGGCTCCGGGCGCTAAGAAGAAGAAGACTCGCGTCGGCCGTGGTGAGGCTTCCAAGGGTAAGACCGCTGGTCGCGGCACCAAGGGCACCAAGGCCCGCAAGCAGGTTTCGGCAGCATTCGAGGGTGGCCAGATGCCACTTCACATGCGTCTGCCGAAGTTGAAGGGCTTCAAGAACCCGGCGAAGGTCACCTTCCAGGTGGTCAACGTTTCGGATCTGGAGCGGCTGTTCCCGAACGGTGGCGACGTCACCATCGCCGACCTGGTTGCAAAGGGCGCTGTCCGCGCTAACCAGCCGGTGAAGGTCCTCGGCGACGGCGACATCAACGTCTCCGTCAACGTCACCGCAACCAAGTTCTCGGGCTCCGCAAAGTCCAAGATCGAGGCTGCAGGCGGCTCTGTCACTGAGGCCTAAAGCATTTAAGCTTTAACAAAAGAGCTCTTAACCCAAGTGGTTAAGAGCTCTTTTTGTATTGAGGGGAGGAAAGGGGAGGGGAGGGCAGCGCAAACTGCTGGCTTACAGCAGGCCGGTGTTGCGCAAAGCCCACTCCAGTTGGTCAATGTCAGCGTCTGTATGGAGCGCGGTAATGGTCAAACGCAACATTGCCTCACCACGGGGAACCGTCGGGTAGCGAATCGCAGGTATGTACACGTCGAGCTCCGCCAACCGTGCTGAGGCGTCCATCGCTTCGGCTTCGTCGCCAACGGGCAGTGGGATGATTGCAGATGCGGGGTCTGACTTTGCGTCAACCAGGGAGCGGACGCGCGCAATATTACGCTGCAATCGCTTGACGACGTCCCCAGCCTCCAACTGCTTCAACGCGGCGCGGATAGCTGCGACGGAACCTGGGTTCATCGACGTTGAGTACACAAAACTGCGGGCTTGATTGCGTAGCAGTTCGCCAACTGGTGGGGAGCAGAGAACGTATCCTCCTTCGACACCGAGAGCCTTGCTCGCGGTGCCGACCACAATGTCCGGGCGCATGCCCAGGTGCGATGCAGTGCCACGACCTTGTTCTCCGATAACGCCGACGCCGTGGGCGTCGTCAAGCATCAGCCATGCGTTGTGACGGCGACAGGTGCGCTCGAGTGCGGGGCCGTCGATGACCTCGCCTGACATAGAGAACACGGAGTCGGAGATGACAAGCTTGTGGCGGGCGCTCGATGCTGCGAGGAGACGGTCGAGTGCCTGGTAGTCAGCATGTGGAAAGACCGTGACGTTAGCTCGGGCATTGCGGCATCCGTCGATGATGGAAGCATGGTTGGCGGCGTCGGAGAAGATTTCCACGTCGGCGGTGGCGATGGCAGCGATGGTTGAGTGGTTCGCCTGGTAGCCAGTCGCAAAGAGAACGGCATCGTCGAAACCGAAGAACTGCGCCAGTTCATTCTCAAGTGCGCTGTGGATGCTAGTGCCGGTGGTCAGGCGAGAGCCGCCGGACCCGGTGCCGAAATGTCCAATTGCCTCGGTGGCAGCTGAGATGAGTTCAGGGTGCGTGGACAGGCCGAGGTAGTCCGAAGAAGAAAACAGTAGATAGTCGGTTCCGTCAATTCGGCTGTGTGGCAGTTGTCCGGTTTCGAAAGTGCGCAGTGTGCGGGCAAGCCCTTCAGCGGCCCAGGCCGAGTTCCTTTGGGCGGCGATTGCTGAGAGGTCGCTGTTGGGGGCGGTCACGTCCGGCGAGGAACTGGCGTCAGCTGGGAGCTCGACGTAGACCGGCGCGTTCTCCAGGTAATCGATTAGCTCGGGGATATCGGTGCCGGGTTCAACGATGAAGATGCGAGTACCAAGAGTGCTGCCGTGGTCCTTGATATTGGGGATACGGTGAAAGATTCCGTCCAGCGCCAGATATCCCCGCGTGTAAAAGGGGTCATCGGAGAGGCAGATTTCTGCGACGATACCCGGGGCGCTGTGAACCTTAGATGCGAGGATGAGCGCCTCGTGAAAATGATCCTTGGTGCAGTCCTTACTGGGGTGCGAGATGGCATCAAAAGTGGAAACCCGTACACCACGGGTAGGGCTTGGGTCGAGCCGTTCACCGGAGGAGGCATCGATGAGAGCGGCACCGCGGAGACCTGTGAGTGAATAGGCCATTTCGACGGCGATGTCGGCTGCTTGTATGCCTGCAGCGTGTAGGCGTTGAGCAATGAGATTGCGTGCGTCCTCAGGGCTGGGGTTCGACTCTAGAAAGGGAGTCAACGCGGACACGGTGCCGATAGTCGACTCTTCAACCTTGTCCACAGTGATGTGAATTGTGTCGGCTCGACCCTTGTCGTGGTGAAGTGCACGGCTAGTCATTGCAGAAGCCAGCTGAGGTAGTTCGACGGCCGGTGCAAGACGCTCAGCGCCAGAGATATGGCAGCCATCGGCGCTGGATCGCATGCGGATGCTGTAGGTACTCACAGAGCAAAACTTTAACACTGTTCAAGTTTTGTCTGGGAAAATTGGGTGAGGCACAGTGAGGGGGCGTGGGCTCAGAGGGGAGGGGGCGCTGGGATCGTCGTCAAGCGAAAAGAGGTGATTGGCGGGGCGCTGTACTAACGGTGATATGGAGGTGTATTGCGACGATGTGGAGAAACGCTGGTAGACTCACTACGTCAAATACTGTCAATTAAAGGTTTGAGGAATACGTCATCCGCGTTGTTTAACTAAAACGGGAGACTACTGGCGGATAAGCGGGTAAGTCTTTCGGGAAAAGCGTGGGAGAAGCGGATTTCTTGACCTCGGGAGGATGCACGTGGCTTCCGGTCTCATTGCGGCGTTGCGCGATCCCGATTTGCGTAAGAAGATCTTCTTCACTCTGACGATGATCATTCTGTACCGAATCGGCTCGCAGATTCCAACCCCTGGTATCGACTACCAGTTGGTCAACGCGCAGCTCGAGCAGATTTCGAAAGATCAGTCCAGCGTTTACTCGCTGATCAACCTGTTCTCAGGTGGCGCTCTGCTGCAGATGGCGATTTTCGGCATCGGCATTATGCCGTACATTACGGCCTCGATTATCGTCCAGCTGCTCACGGTGGTGATTCCACACTTCGAGCAGTTGAAGAAGGAAGGGCAGTCGGGTCAGACAAAGATGACCCAGTACACCCGCTACCTCACAGTGGCGTTGGCGTTGCTGCAGTCTGCAGGCATTGTGGCCATGGCAGACCGAGGTGCCCTGCTGGGTGGCTCGCAGTCGCTGCTGGTTAAGGATGCGGGTGTCTTTGACCTCGTGGTGATGGTCGTTGTGATGACCTCCGGTGCCGTGCTGGTCATGTGGATGGGTGAGCTCATCACTGACCGAGGCGTCGGCAACGGTATGTCGCTGCTGATTTTCTCCGGCATCGCCGCTGGTATGCCGGCGCAGGGAGCGAGCATTCTGCGCTCTACTACCGGTGTCGTGTTCGCCACCGTGATTGTTGCCGTGCTGATTCTCATCATCGGCGTTATTTTCATTGAGCAGGGACAGCGCCGTATTCCGGTGCAGTACGCAAAGCGCATGGTTGGTCGTCGCCAGTACGGCGGATCTTCCACCTACCTGCCGCTGAAGGTGAACCAGGCCGGTGTTATCCCGGTCATCTTCGCGTCCTCGCTGATTTACGTGCCGGTTCTGATTACCCAGATTGTTCAGTCCGGTCAGTCGAATCCGAACATGGACAACTGGTGGCAGCGCAATGTCATTCAGTACCTGCTGGCGCCGTCCAGTTGGCAGTACATTCTGCTGTTCTTCCTGATGATCATCTTCTTCTCCTTCTTCTACACCTCCGTGCAGTACGACCCGCACGAGCAGGCGGAGAACATGAAGAAATACGGCGGATTCATTCCGGGCTTCCGCCCGGGACGCCCGACTGCTGAATACCTGTCCTACGTCCTGATTCGCCTGCTGACTGTCGGCTCGCTGTACCTGGCGCTGATTGCTGTTCTGCCAAATGTCGCTCTTGATATGGGGCTTGGCGACGCGAACTCCGGTACAGGCGGTATGTTTGGAGGTACAGCCCTGCTGATTCTGGTCAGTGTTGCGCTGACGACGGTCAAGCAGGTTGAAAGCCAAATGATGCAACGTAACTACGAAGGGTTCTTGAAGTAATGCGACTCGTACTTGTAGGTCCTCCCGGTGCAGGCAAGGGCACTCAGGCAGCTATCCTCTCGGAAAAGCTCGGTGTCCCGCACATCTCCACCGGTGACCTGTTTCGCGCAAACATCGGTGAAGGCACTCCGCTTGGCATTGAGGCGAAGTCCTACATCGACGCCGGCAACCTTGTTCCGGACGACGTGACTGTGCGTATGGTCGAGTCCCGTCTGAATGAGGACGACGCTGCCAAGGGGTTCCTGTTGGATGGCTTCCCGCGCACTGTTGGTCAGGCAGAAGAGCTGAAGCGTCTGCTGTCCAACCTCGGCACTGAGCTGGATGCGGTCGTACAGTTCGACGTTTCTGAGGATGTCGTCGTCGAGCGCATGCTGGCCCGTGGTCGCGCAGACGACACTGAAGAGGTCATCCGCAACCGCATGCATGTGTACACCAATGAGACCGCTCCTTTGCTGGATTACTACTCGGAGAAGATCATCAAGATTGCCGCTGAGGGATCCGTTGAGGAGATTAACGAGCGCACGATGGCTGAGCTGGAGAAGCTGAACTAGGCTCCTGGCACACCGGGTAACTAGACGCTCTAGCTTTTTCGCTGGCTGGGGCCGATGGGTTTGCCGGTTGTAGATGGTTGTTGAAGCCGCCCTTTCGAACCGTTGAGGTTTGGAAGGGCGGCTTTTGTGTGTGGCTGTTGGGGCTGGGGTGGGGGCAGCCGATAGTGAGGGCTACTGGAAGTCTTGAATGATTTCGTCGATAAGTGGCTGTGCAGCCTCGGCGCCAATATTCGCGAAAACGAACTCTTGGTAGATGCGGTTATCCTCGTCGATAACCATAACGAAAGGGGACCCCTTGCTGATGCCGCTAAATGCGTGCTTGCCGGGTAGCTCGTATGGCGTGTAGCTCTCGACGGACTCAGCCTTTTCGTTAATGCGCTCGACAGTGGCCGGGTCCTCGGCAGTACTGAGCATTGCGGTGCCACCGTCGCCAACCGCCATTACGCAGGTGAAGCCATGTACGCTCTCGCTGCCAAAAATGACGGGTTTAGAGTCATCCGACTCGACGCAGCTGCCAATCGCCTCCTTAATTGCATCAGGTGTGAAGTTTTGGAGCGACTCAGGCAGTGCAGAGGTGCCCATGAAACCCGAGGTGCTTCCAGGGGCCTCCGGCGATTCTGCGGCAGGGGAAGTGGAGGGGACAGTCGGCGCCGGCGACGGCTCGGGGTTGCTTGAGCATGCGCCAACCAGGAAAAGCGAGCTGGCAGCAATAACAACGCCCGCAGTCTGCGCGGACTTCAACAGTGAATGCATGCCAGTTATCGTAGGGCAGCTCATCTTTGGGTGTAAATTTCTCGGAAGTGGCAGCGATCCGAGCGGCGCCCTCGTAGGTGGCGGGGTACAGCTAGCCGGTGGTTCCCTTCTGGGGCAGAGTAGACTCAACCAGCGTGATGAGTTTTCGACGCCGCCGCAAAGTAGTTCCTGCCCGCACCGAGGGAGAATTGGATGCGATGCAAGCGGCCGGCGAGATCGTCGGTCGTGCATTGCTAGCCTGCCGAGACGCCGCTAAGCCAGGGGTCACCACGGCAGATCTCAATGAGATTGCGCACCAGGTCATTATCGATGCTGGCGCAACGCCGTCCTTCCTTGGCTACGAAGGCTTCCCGGCATCTGTCTGCGCATCAGTGAACGAAGTAATTGTCCACGGCATTCCGTCTTCGTCTACGGTTCTCGCCGATGGTGATTTAGTCTCAATTGACTGTGGCGCAATCCTGGATGGCTGGCACGGCGATTCGGCACTTACTTTCGGCGTCGGAAAGCTGAGTGACGATGTCGAAAAGCTGAACATTGCGACATCAGAGGTCCTCGCCGAAGGTATTAAGGCCATGGTGCCGGGCGCTCGCCTCACCGATATTTCGTATGCGCTTGAAATGGCCACCCGTGAGGCTGAACTGCGCCACGATATTGAACTCGGCATCGTCGATGGATACGGCGGGCACGGCATTGGGCGCGAGATGCACATGGATCCCTTCCTTCCCAACGAAGGCAAAGCAGGAAAGGGGCCCCGCATCGTCGAAGGCTCCGTTTTGGCCATTGAACCGATGCTCATTCTCGGCGGCGAGTGGGGTAGTGATGAGCTTGACGACGGCTGGACGGTCGTCAGCGCCGATAGAATGCCGGCCTCCCATTGGGAGCACACAGTTGCCGCCACAGCGGACGGCCCCCGTATTTTGACTCCTCGATATGAATAACTAGTGCGTGAGAGGCCACGCGAAAGGTCAGAATGTTGCCATAAAAGCTGCGATGAATTCTGAGCGCGTGGAGCGCACCCGCCTGCCGTCGCTTGCAACCGGTCCCATAGTGGTCGTATTTGGTAAAAACGCAGGTCGCGTGTAAAGTTGGGCGATGGTGTGGGCGCAGTGTCGCTGCAGTGATGATTATCCCTGCACGGAACTGCTAAAACACCAGGCAGAGTAGAGATTTCCCAACTGGTGCCGGGATTGTCCCGGGTATCCGCCAGAGAGACGTGGAGGACATGGCTAAAAAGGAAGGCGCAATTGAGGTTGAGGGTCGCGTCGTCGAACCCTTGCCGAACGCGATGTTCCGAGTGGAGCTGGACAACGGGCACAAGGTGCTCGCCCATATCAGTGGCAAGATGCGCCAGCACTACATCCGTATTCTCCCGGAAGACCGAGTCGTAGTGGAGCTTTCTCCGTACGATCTCGAGCGTGGGCGAATCGTCTACCGCTACAAGTAAATCGACCTGACCACTGTTGGTAGTGGTTATGGGCTTATTTACTAACTAGACAGAAACTCCACCGTCCTAGCTGCTTCTGGTGACGGCCGCGTGATGTTGAGACCGGGTGTCTCAGCAGATTAGCGCGGCGGTTCTTTATGAAAGCTTTTCCACAGAAGTAAGCGAGAATACCTCCGGCAACGGTGGCTGGAGCCTTTCTATAACACTTGCGCGACTCGGCGTCCGACCGAGTAAGCCGGGTCTGGGAAGGATGGCAGTGGAGTAAACCACCGCATCAACCGGAAGGAAATTGCCGTATGGCACGCCTTGCTGGAGTTGACCTGCCACGCAACAAGCGTATGGAGGTCGCTCTTACCTACATCTATGGCATCGGCCCCGCCCGTGCCAATGAGCTGCTGGAGAAGACCGGCATCTCTCCGGATCTGCGCACCGACGCTCTCACCGATGAGCAGGTTGCTGCGCTGCGTGACGTGATTGAAGCTACCTGGAAGGTCGAGGGTGACCTCCGCCGCCAGGTTCAGGCTGATATCCGCCGCAAGATTGAGATTGGTTCCTACCAGGGTCTGCGCCACCGTCGTGGCCTGCCAGTCCGTGGTCAGCGCACCAAGACCAACGCTCGTACGCGTAAGGGTCCGAAGAAGACGATCGCCGGAAAGAAGAAGTAAAACATGGCAGCTCCGAAGTCCGCACGCGGCCGTCGTACCGGCCGTCGCGTTGTAAAGAAGAACGTGGCTCAGGGCCACGCATACATCAAGTCCACCTTCAACAACACCATCGTGTCCATCACGGACCCGAAGGGCGCTGTTATCTCGTGGGCCTCCTCTGGTCACGTCGGTTTCAAGGGCTCTCGTAAGTCCACTCCGTTCGCTGCTCAGATGGCCGCCGAGAACGCTGCTCGTAAGGCCATGGAGCACGGTATGAAGAAGGTTGACGTTTTCGTTAAGGGTCCGGGTTCGGGCCGCGAAACCGCCATCCGTTCCCTCCAGGCCGCTGGCCTTGAGGTGTCCTCGATCTCGGATGTGACCCCTCAGCCGCACAACGGCTGCCGTCCGCCGAAGCGTCGTCGCGTCTAGGAATAGGGTAAGGAGAGAACAGAAATGGCCCGTTATACCGGTCCCGCAACCCGTAAGTCCCGTCGTCTCCGCGTCGACCTCGTCGGTGGCGACATGAACTTTGAGCGTCGTCCCTACCCTCCGGGGCAGGCTGGCCGCGCTCGTATCAAGGAGTCGGAGTACCTGCTCCAGCTCCAGGAGAAGCAGAAGGCACGTTTCACCTACGGCGTGATGGAGAAGCAGTTCCGTCGCTACTACGCCGAGGCTCACCGTCGTCCGGGCAAGACTGGCGATAACCTCGTCGTCCTGCTGGAGTCGCGTCTCGACAACGTTGTCTACCGCGCTGGTCTGGCTCGTACCCGTCGCCAGGCTCGTCAGCTGGTTTCCCACGGCCACTTCACCGTTAACGGTAAGAAGATCAACGTGCCGTCCTTCCAGGTAAGCCAGTACGACATCATCGACGTGCGCCCGAAGTCGCAGAAGATGATTTGGTTCGAAGAGGCACAGGAGAACCTGGTCGACGCTGTCGTCCCGGCATGGCTTCAGGTTGTTCCTGAGTCCCTGCGCATCCTCGTGCACCAGACCCCGGAACGCGCACAGATCGACATTCCGCTTCAGGAACAGCTGATCGTCGAGTTCTACTCGAAGTAATAACCAACTTCGCTTGCATCCATTCATTCCCTATGGCGTCATATAGCGGTCGCCACCTGGAGGATTTTCGAAAATGCTCATTTCCCAGCGCCCAACGCTGACTGAGGACTACATTGATTCCTCTCGCTCCCGGTTCGTTATCGAGCCGCTGGAGCCAGGTTTCGGTTACACCCTCGGTAACTCCCTTCGTCGTACGTTGCTGTCGTCCATTCCGGGCGCTGCAGTCACCAGCATCCGCATTGACGGTGTGCTGCACGAGTTCACCACTATCCCGGGCGTGAAGGAAGATGTCTCCGATATCATCCTGAACATCAAGGGTCTGGTGCTCTCGAGCGAGTTCGATGAGCCGGCTACCGTTTACCTGCGTCGCGAAGGTGCAGGCGCGGTGACCGCTGCAGACATTGAGTGCCCAGCAGGTGTGGAGATTCATAACCCGGACCACCACATCGCTACTCTCAATGATTCCGGTCGCTTGGATATTGAGATGATCGTTGAGCGTGGTCGTGGCTACGTGCCGGCGACCCCGAACTCCGGTGGCGAAATCGGCCGCATTCCGATGGACCAGATTTACTCGCCAGTTCTGAAGGTCAGCTACAAGGTGGAGGCTACTCGTGTTGAGCAGCGCACCGACTTTGACAAGCTGATCATCGATGTCGAGACCAAGAACTCGATCACCGCCCGCGACGCGATGGCGTCGGCAGGCAAGACTCTGGTTGAGCTGTTCGGTCTGGCACGTGAGCTGAACGAGGCTGCTGAGGGCATCGAGATTGGCCCGAGCCCGCGCGAGGCTGAGGATGTCGCTGCGTACCAGACTCCGATTGAGGATCTGGACTTCTCTATGCGCTCCTACAACTGCCTCAAGCGTGAGGAGATCCACACTGTCGGTGAGCTCGCTGCTCGTACCGAGTCGGATCTGCTGGATATCCGCAACTTCGGTGACAAGTCCATCAATGAGGTCAAGGAGAAGCTCGCTGAGCTTGGCCTCGCTCTGAAGGATTCCCCGAACAACTTCGACCCGGCTGCTGTCGCTGATTTGGACGCTGCCTCGGGCGATGACGCTGACTGGACTGATGGCGCAAGCGCTGGCTACGACGAGTAGTTCACCGACGCGACTTCATTAAAACGAGGAGATACCTATGCCTACCCCTAAGCAGGGTTCCCGTCTCGGCGGCTCCGCTTCGCACCAGAAGAAGATTCTGGCCAACCTCGCGAAGCAGCTCATCGAGCACGGCAAGATTAAGACCACCGACACCAAGGCCAAGCTGCTGCGTCCGTACGTTGAGAAGCTGATCACCAAGGCAAAGCGCGGCACTCTCGCAGATCGCCGCAACGTTGCAAAGCTGCTTAACGACAACTACGCAGTTAAGAAGCTGTTCGACGAGATTGGTCCGCAGTTCGCTGATCGCGACGGCGGCTACACCCGCATCATCAAGCTGGGTAACCGCAAGGGCGACAATGCCCCGATCTCTCTGATTGCTCTGGTTGAGGAAGAGACCGCAACTGCTGAGGCAACTCGCGCAACTCGCGCTGCTGCTTCCAAGCAGGCTGAAGAGGCAAAGGCCGAAGAGGCTGAGGCTACTGAGGCTGAGGCTGCAGAGGAGGAGTAATTCCCCTCGCTGACGGCTTCTGACCGTCACAGCTTTGAACCCCCGTTGAGCAGTTCATATCTGAACGCTCTTCCGGGGGTTCTTTGTGCTTGACGACGGTGCATAGCGCCCGACTCCAGTTCTGCCTCCGGTTACACCGACGGATTACGCACCAACATTGAGAGCAATACGGAGACCCTGCGGTGGAAACTGCTGATTATCTAATCCGGGGTCCCGGCTACAATCTGTTAACCGTGACATCACTTACTCCAACGACTCCGGATACCCCGTGCGATTCTCCCGATCGAGCCGCTATGGGGAGCACCGACTCCGACCTGGTTCGGTTGCGTTTTGACATTGCCTATGACGGGACCGATTTCCATGGTTGGGCTGCTCAGCGCGATAAGCCTACTGGAGAACCGGTGCGGACTGTGCAGGCGACGTTGGAATCCACTTTGGAGAAGGTGTTGCGCACTCCCGTGCAACTGACTGTGGCCGGTCGTACAGATGCCGGTGTTCATGCCTCCGGGCAGGTGGCTCACGCAGATGTTCCTGTCTCCTGTTTAGACACACGTTCTATCGCAGGGGACCCGAGTAATTTGGTTCGTCGTGTAGCGCGACTATTGCCCGCGGACGTGACGCTTCGGGGCACCTCGTTTGCGCCCCCGGGTTTCGATGCCCGCTTTTCCGCGTTACGTCGGCACTATGTCTATCGCGTCACTAGTTGCGTCAGTGGCCCGCTTCCTACCCGTGCTCGCGATACGGCCCACTGGCGGCGGTCAGTGGACATCAACCGCATGCAGGTGGCGGCTGATGCCCTACTGGGGCTCAATGACTTTGCCGCTTTTTGTCGACACAAGCCACATGCGACGACCACTAGAGATCTACAGCGGTTCCAGTGGTTCGACGTATCTACGCGGGAAGAACCAGAGCTGTACGAGGCCCATGTGACTGCCGACGCGTTCTGCTGGTCTATGGTGCGCTCACTGGTTGGGGCCTGCCTTAGTGTCGGTGAGGGGCGACGTGCGGTTGGATTCACTGAACAGTTGTTGAGTGAAGGGAAGCGTTCCCCGTTGGTCCCGGTGGCAGAGGCGCGTGGGCTCAGCCTGGTAGGTGTTGATTACCCCGGCGATGCTGATTTGGCGGCCAGGGCGGAGCAGACCCGCGAGCGTCG
Organism: Corynebacterium sp. HMSC073B01; assembly: GCF_001838255.1. Classification (NCBI taxonomy): domain Bacteria; kingdom Bacillati; phylum Actinomycetota; class Actinomycetes; order Mycobacteriales; family Corynebacteriaceae; genus Corynebacterium; species Corynebacterium sp. HMSC073B01. The sequence continues at coordinate 51,868 of NZ_KV836168.1, forward strand.
TGATGCCCGGACAGATGGGGACGAGGCTTAAATGTACAAGCTCTCGGTAATATTCCCTGAAGAAGTGACCGTAGGAGGAGTGTTCGGTAGTGGTGTGGGCAATTGTTAGCTTGGTTGCGCTGCTCGTAATCCCCGGCGCTGTTGTAGTGAGAGCCAGCGGCGTTCGTACTCCGTGGGCGCTGGCCCTCGGTCCTGCGGTGACGTTTGGTATCGCAGGTACCGCAGGGTGGGCGCTCGGCGCTATCGAAGTGCGCTTCACCTTGGTCAGTGCGTCTATCTGCTGGGCCGTGACACTACTTCTCGCGCTTTGCTGGAGTGGCGGCAGCGCTTTGATTCGGCGGCGGCGCGGTAGTGTCGATCGCTCAGTGTCGGCCGAGACGCAGCCGCCCGCCGCAAGTCGATGGCGCGAGTTGGGCTATGGGCTAATCGCAAGTATCGGAGTCATCATCGCAGCGGCGGTTCTCACGTGGACCGCTATCGGCCGCATCGCTTCAATGTCCGAGGGGATGGCGACCATCCAGCAAGGCTGGGACACACTCTGGCATGCAAGTGTGCTCCGTTCGATTACGGAAGACGGCATGGCCTCGGCCACTAGGATGGGCGAGATCCAGAATGTGGAAACTCAGGCGGTGTCCTACTATCCCGCCGCATGGCATGCGTTCGGTGCGCTTTGGGTATTGATTGTCCGTCTACCAATCACCGAGGCAGTCAATTACCTCGGCATTATCATTCCGGCCGTGACCATACCCACGGCGGCTGCGGCGCTCACCTGGAGAATTATTGATCGCCGAAAGCTGTCCACTGCCGTTGCCGCGGGGGTTGCAGCGCTTGTTTCCGCAGCGCTTCCGGTATTGATGCCCGTCGGGGTCTTCGTGGGGGCCTGGCCGTACCAGGTCTCGATTGCACTAGCGATTACCGTTTTTGCCTTTGTTACGTCGCTCCCGCACGCACCTCAGCGCATCTTGAGCGCCGCGCTTTCGATAATCGGTATCGGAGAGCTCCATCCGGCATCGGTGCCTACAGTCGTTATGCTCGGTGCAATCTGGTGGTTGTGCTACCGCCTGCCGCGTCCCGCGCATCCTGAACTGGGTGCGGTTCGCGCCAGGCTTTACGACGTCGCGGTGATTGCAGCCGCCTTCGTGCCAGCAGTGGCAGTTCTCCTGCCGCAGTGGCTTACGGGAACTTCTCAGACCGAGGATGTGCGCGCGGTTAGTGCTGAAGTAGACGACCTCGATCGTTTCGATGCGTGGTATCGAGGCGCCACAATGCTGACTCGCCACACTGAGGAATTCCGGCCGTTCTGGCCAATTATCATCCTTGGTTTCATCGGGATGGCGTTTTTGGTTTTCGCAGATACTTCGCGCCGACGGGTGTGGGTAGTACCGGCCTGGTTTGTTTCGGTGTTGATGACGACCCACGCGCTCAATCATTTTGGTGGCGTGCCGGGCGATATTCTCGCGCTGTATACGGATCTTCACTATTCGACGCCTCACCGGTTGGTGATGGTCACCGCGTACCTGTATTCCGCGTTTGCGGGTATCGCCGTTGCGTGGGGCTGCGCGTGGGCGGCTCGAATTAGTGAGTCAAAGGTGCCATCGACGGGGCGGGTTCTGGGGTTGAGCTTAGCGACGGTGAGCTCTGCTGTACTTGTGGTCTATGGAGTGGCGTCTAATGCTAGCGCTGCGGATTTCGCCTACAAGAGCCCTAGGGAATGGCAAATCATTTCCAAGGCTGACTTAAAGGCATTTGATTGGTTGGCCGAGCAGCCGGAGGCACATAAGTACCGCACGTTTACCAATCCGCCGGAGGGGTCCAGCTGGATGTACGCTCGCAATGACTTGCCGGTAGTGTTCCCGCACTATGATTGGCCAGTGGCGAATAAGTGGACTGCTACCTCAATGCTGTATTGGCACGCTGATTACCTCGGTTTTCCAGACCCCGATCGGCCGGATGGGGTGAACGATGTCGATCGCTCAGCCCGAAAGCTGAACGTGGGATTCATCTATTTGTCACCCCCGGGTATTTGGGATTCCAAGGAGGATTTAGAGTTTCCTGGTGAAGGGCTCTGGGTAGCTCCAGGGGTAACCCCTGTTTATCGAGATAGGGAAGTAACTATCTTCGCCTTCAATGACGTGATTACGCCAGAACGCATCGACGAGATGCGAGCTAGTTCTCCGGAAGTAATTCCTCCCTCGGCTACTAGGGGATGGAGCGATGGTCGGGTAGGTTAGGACACCATGCGGATGAATAGATTTATGGCAACGATCGCAGCCGGTGTGATGATGACTTTCGCGCTGGCCGGATGTGGAGACGACGAGCCGGCTAAGCCGGAAGTCTCGAATCGCTCCGTCAGTTCTTCCGCAAAGACTAAATCCTCGACTCCGCCGAAGCCGACTGAAGAGTCGACGACACCGACAAAATCAGAGACGCCGACGGAAACTCCTGCAATCACCCAGGTCAATGATGCGGATTACACCCCGGCGGACGGCCCAAATACTCGACTCTTTCAGTTGGAGGATGGCACGACACGCTGCTTCCTCAACGATCTGAGCGGTGACGCCTACTTGGCCTGCCAGGTGAATCTTGCCAATCCTCCGATGGTCGATGACGGCACGGGAAACAAGGTTCCCGCCAATGCTGTGTCCTGGAACCCGGGGGGAGTTACTTACGAGGTCCTTACGTTCCCGCCGGCGGGTGAGATGAAGACGCTGCCAGCGAATTCTCAGTTGAGCGCATTCGGTTACAACTGCGCGGCCTATGGCCCGTCTACTCTGGAGTGCTCGGGACCAGCGGGCGCTGCCACTATCGACAATGGCAATGTCACTGGTGCACAGATGCCGAAGGAGGATGTGCCTCCTGCAGCAGGCGGTCAGCCGGGTGGCCAAGAAAATGGCGCTCCGAATGACCCGGCGCAGCAGGGGGAGCCTGACGGCTCCCAGGCGCCGGGCGGTCTGCCAGATTTGGGTGCGTTGATTCCGGGACTAAACCGCTAGTTGCCCGCATAGCTAGTGGCTGCAATTCATCGGTAGTGCGGGCGGTAGATAGCGTCCAGGTGAATTCGCCCATCGCCAGTCGAGGGCACGAAGCTGGCATTTCCGCTGCTGCTGCCGTGGGCGAACCTGTACGACTGACCTCGATGATTCTCGCGATTCCAGTACACAGGTCGGGCTCATACTCTTCGACAACAACCACATCGACGGTGTCGTCTCCAGCTCGAGCGAGAAGTACTGCGCCCAGATCAAGAGCCACAGTATAGAAATGTGGACGGGACGTGCGAATCCCGACTCGATAGCCGAGCGAGAGCATTCCGATGAGCAGCTCACAAATGTCCTGATTGCCGCAGTCGACCTCCAATCGGGGGACGTTCGCGGGACACATTGTGATGGTTTGTCCACTGCTCCCGGCTCCTATGACCTGCGCCGGACCATTAGTGATAGCGATGTCACGTTGTCGGCTTAACCACAGGTGCGGTTTGCGTCCCAACGCCGCCACATGATGAGAGCGTCCAGTGCGGCGCAGCTGCACGACCTCCGCAGAGCTCTCAGTCAGAGCACATTCCGGTGCCGTCAATCGCCGTGCGCGAATACCAAGGGTTCCCAGCCGGTGGATGAGGAAGCGTAGGGCTTGGTCAGCGGAGGCTTCCACCGGAAGAGTTGCCACCAGATGTGTCCAGGGTTCAGGGGCTGTGCCGGAGCGCTCGGCTGCTCGGAAGTAGCGGTGCGCATGCTCTCCGCGGACTTCCGGCGCAATGTGATAAAAGCACAGCGCATCCAGGGTCACTGGGCTGTCGTCGGCAAGCGAGACGATATCCGCAGCGCTTAGCTGGCTTCGCAGGCCTGGTGTGAGACGTAGTCCGATGAGTTGTCCTGGTTCGGTGCGTCGCAGGCGGTCACGAAGGCTGCGGCCGCGCACAGGGACATGCGCGCCTGCAGTGATGGTTATTGCTGTAATGAGTAGCCACAATGACAATGGCATGTGAAAATCCCCCCAATATGTTCCCCACTAAAATTCCCCTGGTCGCACAGTAGCGCGGCCTGGCTTACTCTGCAGGGTAGAGATTATTTGGGGGAATAGTTTTGGGGGAAACTCATGCCACGTACGCCGACTACGCCTAGCCAGGTCAGCGGTCATCGATTCTTGATTCGTCGGATTGAGCACGCGCTTGTGCGTGCGGATTCGCGAATGCTGCACGATCCTCTGCGCACGCGTACGCGAGCACTGTTTATCGGCTGTGCGCTGGTGGTTTTACTGGCCGCCGGCACTGCGGTGCTGTCGTTGGTGCGGCCGCAGGGCGGTTCGAGCTCCAATGAGCAGCTGATTGTCGTATCGGGGTCGGAGGGCCTGCATGTACGTGTCAATGGTCGATTGCATCCAGTCGCGAATCTCGCATCGGCGCGGTTAATTTTGGGCAATCCTGCTGAGCCGAAGCGGGTGCGCAGTAGCGAGTTGGACAAAGAGGACATCAGTTTTGCTGTCGGGATTGAGGGCGCACCAGCAGTTCCGGCCGCGCCGGCAGGCTCTGGTGCCTCGGGAGCTGCCAAGAGGGGCAGTGCAGGTGCGCCGGAGTTGGCACTGTCTTTATGCGAGCGGACGGTGCAAGACCTCGGGCAGCCGTGGATTGTTGCAGAGTCGCTTGCGCGTCTTGAAGAAGTCCGTGCGGAACCGCAGCAGCTTACCCGAACCCACTCGGACAGTGCCGTCGTTGCCGATGGCCAAAACCTCTGGCTGATTACGCAGGGCTACCGCTCGCGGCTGGATGTCAACCACCCGGAGCACGCCGCTGTTTCTCGAGCGCTGGGGTTGGAACGCGCCGCAGTCCGGCCTGTCAGCCCTGCGTTGCTCAGAACGATTCCGGAGGTTCCGATTCTGGCCGCGCCAGCAATCCCGAACCGCGGCGCACCCACGCACTTCGCCGCTCCATTCGACACAGTCGGCAATGTGGTTGAGGTCGGGCAGCGGCGCGTTATCGTGCTTGACGACGGTGCCGCGATTCTCTCCCCGGTGCTAGGAGAGCTATTAGCTGCGCATAGCCCAGTTCTGCAGGCCAGTGAGGGGCAGCTGGCGGCAGTTCCCGTTGCGAATGCGCCAGCAGTCCCGGGGCTACCTGAAAAGCCGCTGACGTTTGCCGATGCTGATGGCTGGTTGTGTGCCGGCCGGATAGCAGGACGGCCGCAAGCTCTCGTGCAGTGGTCGCAGCATGCTCCGGAGGGGCGGCACGTGGATTACCCGCATGCCGACGGTTCGGGTGCGGCCGTCGACGGTTTCGTGGATGGTCGCAGCCGTGAGCGCAGCTCGATTGCAGTAAGCGTAAATGGGGCCGTACACGTCATTTCTCCAGAGGGGATGCGCTTTGCTGTGCACGATCGCACGACGTTGGCCGCCCTCGGGTTTAATGCATCAACCAATGCCGATAGCGGTGGCACGCGACCAGTGGACTGGGAAGTGGTGGCCGCGTTGCGCGGAGGCCCTGAGCTGAGTAAGCAGGCGGCGCTAGGGCCGCTGTCCGGGACGCGAGAGCAGCCAGGCACCTAGGCCCAGTGCGCATATCAGGAGCAGTCCAGTCGCCCGGAGCGGTGCATTGCGCTCCTGCGAAGAAAGCAGATCCGGCGGAGCCGGTGCGGCAGCGGGGTTGGCTGCGTGCTGCGCAGCGGTGTCCACAGTGGTCCAAATCAGAGCGTCATAAGGTGCAACGATGCCGCGACCAAGGCCGAGCCCGGAACTAATTGGGCTCGCGGAACTAAGGATGATGTCGCGAACCTGTGCTGGGGAAAGCTCTGGGTTTCGTGCCAGCAGCAGGGCAGCTGTGCCCGACACGGTTGGCGTGGCAAAGCTGGTGCCGGCAATCTGTTGAGCTCGGGTGTTCTCCCCAGACCCGAACACGTGGCGGTCTATGAGACCGGTGGGGGTGCGCGGATCGGGACCGAGTACGGGGCCGCCGGGAGCGGAGACATTGACCCATTGTCCCGTGATTGCATACTCCGCGGGTTGTGCTTGGCCGGCATCGTCGAACTGTACTGCTGATACTGCGATTACCTCCGGCAGAACTGCGGGCCACGCTACGGATCCGTCCTGACAGCTATCGCCCTTATTGCCTGCCGCTGCGACCACTACTGCGCCTGAGACTTCCGCGCGTGCGACGCTCTCGGCAACATCTGTTGCACCTTGGGGCATTACGCCTGCCGGGGCACACGATGTGAGCGAGATATTGATGACCCGCGCGCCCTCCGCGACGGCCCTGTCGATAGCTTGTGCCAGCGACTCCAAATTGCCTTCGCCATCGGCTGTTTGTCTTATCGACAACACGTGCGCGTCGGGCGCCAGTCCGGCGAAACCATCGGCACCGGGCCGGCCTGCAATAATGCCGGCTACTAGAGTTCCGTGACCGTCGCAGTCTACGAACCCGCTGTTGCCGTCGACAAAATCGCCACCGTCGAGAACCTCGCCCAGGCGCTCATTGGGTGAGACCCCGGTATCGATTACCGCCACCGTAATCCCCGCACCCGTCGTCAGTTGCCATGCTTGGCGAAACCGAAGAGCTTTTTCGATCACCGTCGGTTCATGCAGTGCGCTTTCCGACGACAGCATCGTGGCCACGCAGTCCTGGCTGTTCTGGGCAGCCGCTATTGGTGCGATGCCCGACGGTGCTACTGCGGTGGCCGCCGTCAACGTCGAGATAAGCACTGTGGAAAGTGCGGCCGTGGCGGTGAGACGAGTTTTTATGGCATTCATGAAAAGTGGGTTTTTCACTGGAAGAACCCACTTACGAACTCAGGGAATTCGGCAATGATGGCCGCAATGGGCAAAATAACGGCGATACTGCAGGCCTCGGTTAGCTCAGCTATGCGGCGCGTTGTAGGTGAGATGCGTGACGCGGGAAATGCGGCTAAGGCGGTGGCTGCAAGCATGGGGACGACCAGGCCAGCGGCGACTGGCCAATTGCCCTCGAACCACTGTTGAAAGGCGACGGCCACAATGACGGCAAGACCAGCTAAAGCAGTACAGGTGGAAGCTACTTTCCGGGCTTGGCCACGGGAGTGAATTGCACAAAAGACTATGACAGCAGCAGCCATGCCTAGAGGCCACCACTTGTTCGCATAGGCTCCGGAGAAAAGTACCACCAGGGTGAAGATGCTGAGACTTCCGGTGCCACTGCAGAGGATGCCATCGAGAATCCACCCCGCTCGCTTAGGTGCGTTGTGGGATATTTCGGGAGTTTCGCTGTCATCGAAGCTCTCGCCGGCGGCAGGGACTTTGGGTACGCGAATACCGGCAGCCTTGATAGCGATGGAAGGTGCCAGCAGTATCAGGATGACTGCACTAGCAGCGGTGAGCGCTCCTGATTGAACCGAGTTGTGGAAAAGTGCGACAGCCGCAGCGTAAATACCGAAGGTAACTGCAGCACTGAGACTCGTCGCGCCCAGGGTAACGGTGATGCGGTTGTCGCCGTCGCCGGTGTTGGAAATGAGAAAAATCAAACCGATGACGGCAAGCGCGACACTAATCGCAGCAGTCGGCGGCCAGTCGGTGAGTATGCGGTGTAGGTCGAGGCCAACGAAGCAGAGCCCCGAAGAGGTGCCCAGAATGAGCACTTGCAGCTCCAGGGACATGACAATCGCCGGTTTTGCGCTACGCAACAGAGCCAGGCGCAGTCCACCGGCTACTGCCAGCAGCGCGATGAAGCTGATTGCCGCGGCCAGTGTGGAATCGGTACTGCTCAAGCTCAATGAGGCAGCTGCGATTGAAGCTGTGGCCACGAGGGCTGCGGTACAGCCAACAACCAAATCAGCCGTCCCGATACCGTCGGTATAGGTGGTGTCGGTAATAGCATCGGCGGCATCGAAGAGCCGAGGTTTGGGCACGGGACCTGGGTCGTTGATAACAACCAGGCGTTCGCCTGGTGCAATACCGGCATCGTTCAGGGTGTCGTCGGCAAGCAAAATCGTGCCAGTGGCGGTCCGTAGCTGCCACTGTGCCAGCGGGAAGTCCGCAATGTCGATATCGAAAATTTGCAGGATATCCGGTACAAGTGCGGCGATTGCGACGTTGGTCGGTAATGCAAGGTCTGCGTGTGCTCGGTTGGTGTCTTCGGGCATGTGTGCGGCATCAATGCGCACGCGAATGAGTTCCCCCAGCATGTATTTCCCCCATGAATTCTGCATGCTTTAGTCCCTCTAGAGTGTCGTACAACTCGCTAGAGCGCTACTCGGAGTAGTAACTGCGCGTGCCCCCGCTATCAGTTTCGGTCATGCGCTGCGAGAATCCGGAGTGTGTTTTAAGCTATGCGTACACCGATTGGTCGGGGGATTGGCCGTCGAGTGAACACAAGGGGCGACACATAGCGGGGGGGATTTTTGTGACTAGTGCACAGGCGGAGATTTCGGCTACCCGAAAAGCGGGGCTGCAGCCTATGACAGGCACAATCGCGCCGGATGCGCCACCGGAAGCGCCGGAACCACAGTCGGTGCCGCTGATGCGTGCACTCATGCCGTTAATCATGGTCGTGGCAGTGGTTGGCATGGTGGTGTTGATGTTTGTCTCTGGGATGGGACGTAACCCGATGTCGTTTATGTTTCCGCTGATGATGGTGTTTTCCACTGTGGGCATGATGGTGTCGGGCGGGGCGGGAAATAAGGACATGGCACCGGTGCGGAAGGACTATCAGAGGCATTTGTCCAGTATTCGCCGCGCGGTGGCGAAAGCAGCGAGGATGCAGCGTGAATCGGCGCAGTTTATCCACCCTCGGCCTGGAACTCTGTGGCAGCTGGGGGCGATGGGGCGGGCGTGCGAACGCCGAAAGGGGGACCCGGATTTCTTGCAGCTGCGCATCGGGGTGGCAACGCAGCAGCCCGCAACGCCCGTAACACCACCGGCAATTCCGGCGCCGGAGAAACTGGATCCGGTTTCCGCCGTAGCACTGCGGGAAGTTATTCGATCGGCTCGTCAGGTTGAGGGCGTGCCCTTTGCCATAGATGTGTCAGCCTTTGAGATCATCGCGCTCACTGGAGATACCGCGGCGCAGGGGCTGGCTCGAGCAATGGTCGCCCAAGCTGCTGCGCTGCATCATCCGGAGGATTGCCTGATTGCAGTTGTGGGAGATGAGTGGGAATGGCTGAAATGGACGCCACACCACGGACACCCCGCAGTTACTGATGCCTGTGGCCCAGCGCGGTTGCGGGCGGCGACGTGTGCGCAGCTGACTGAGCTGCTCACGGCTATCGACATACTGCCAGCTGCAGTGCTGATTGTGCTGGCGGATTCGAACGGACAGCACGATGTCACTGAACTGACACCGATTTTTGACGCGGCGGGGTCGGAGACCTCGGTAGTTTTGCTGACCGTCGTGGAAGCGCAGTCAACGTTGTGGGAGGCAGCGGTTCACCATGGCATCGCGCTGGTTGTTTCCGCTACTGCTGTGCATGCGGAAACTGCGTCCGGACGGGAGGAGATTGGCGTACCTGATCAGCTGAGTCCAGCAGAAGCGGAGGTGCTTGGGCGGAGCTTGGCGCGTTTTGAAGTGCCAACAAGCGCAGATGATTCTGTTAAGACCTCGGAAGACCCGGTCATGGAGGAGCTCGGGCTGTACCCGCCTCCGACAACTCTGCGCTACCGACCGCGCTACGGCAGTGCTCGTCTGCGCATTCCTGTTGGAGCTGATGACGGTGGTGCTCCGGTCTATCTGGATTTTAAGGAGAGTGCTGAGGGCGGCATGGGGCCACACGGTCTGTGCGTTGGTGCCACAGGGTCGGGTAAGTCGGAATTCCTCCGAACGACCGTGGTAGGGCTCGCAGCTACGCACAGCCCGGATCAGTTGAACTTTGTGCTGGTGGACTTCAAAGGCGGGGCGACGTTTCTGGGACTGGATCAATTGCCTCATGTCTCGGCGGTGATTACCAACTTGGAGCAGGAGCTTATCCTGGTCAACCGCATGGAAGACGCACTGCGCGGTGAGATGACGCGGCGCCAAGAGCAGCTGCGCGCTGCAGGGAATTTCGCCGGTGTCAGCGATTATGAGCAAGCCCGGCGCGCTGGGCAGATAGATGCGCCACCCATGCCCGCGTTGCTGATTGTGGTGGATGAGTTTTCAGAGCTGCTCTCCGCACGCCCGGAGTTTGCTGAGCTCTTCGTTGCGATTGGTCGGTTGGGGCGCAGTTTGCACATGCATTTGCTGCTGGCCAGTCAGCGTCTGGAGGAAGGCCGCTTGCGCGGGTTGGAAAGCCATCTTTCCTATCGTATTGGGTTGAAGACCTTTTCCGTCGCGGAGTCCCGCAGCGTGCTGGGCGTTCCGGACGCCTATCATCTGCCGGCCATCCCGGGCATTGGATATATCAAATCTGCTGCCGCCGAGCCGGTGCGGTTTCGGTCGGCGTATGTTTCCGGCCCGGTGGTCCGTCCGCAGCCTATTGACGGTGCGACGGCTGGGGCAGAGCAGGGGCTGCAGGGCCAGGCCGTAGCTGTCGCTGAATTTACCGCTGAAAATTGGACGCGGGAGGCTTTCGGTGCGTCGTCAAGCGATGGTGGAATGGCCGATCCGCCTGCGCAGACATCGGAGCAGACGGTGCTCGGTGCCGTGGTGGCAGCGGTGTCGCACGTATCGACACGTGCGCATCGGGTGTGGCTGCCACCATTGCCGGAGGCCATCGAGCTTCAGCCCGACGAGCAGCTGCCGCGACAGCGATTGACCGGTGTGATTGGGCTGGTGGACAAGCCGCTGTTTCAGCGTCAGGACCCACTGCGTATTGACCTGCGCACGACCGGTGGGCACGTGGCAATCGTCGGAGCGCCGCGGTCAGGAAAGACCACTGCCGCACGCACAGCGATCCTCGCGCTAGCCGACGGTATCAGCGCTCGTGACCTGCATTTTTATATCGTCGATTGTGGTGCGGGCGGCCTGAGCGACCTGGCTGAGTTGCCGCATGTCGCGTCGGTTGCACACCGCGGAGACGAGGAGCTTATTCGCCGTACGATTGGTTTCTTGCGTCGTGAGGTAAGTCGTCGGGAACAGCTCTTTCGCACTAATGGATGGCTCTCTCCGGAAGCAGCACGGGCGGCGGGTCAGCCGGATTCGGTGTTGGTCATTGACGGCTGGGGTGCGTTCAAAACGGAGTTTCCGGCGCTGAGTGACGATGTGCAGGCGCTGGTTGCAGATGGATTGGCGGTGGGAATTCATGTCCTGCTCACGGCCTATCGCTGGACGGACATGAGACCTGCCGTTCGCGACCTGATTGGTACTCGGATTGAGCTGCGGCAGGCGGAGTCGATGGATTCAATGATTGACCGCAAGGCAGCGGAGCTGGTGCCGGAGAGCCCAGGACGCGGAGTCGCGCCGGGCGGGTTTGCGATGCTGGTAGCTCTCACCGGCGCTGCAGACACTAAGCGGATTGCAGAGACAGCGCCGCACGGTGAGCAGGCACCAAAGCTCCAGTTGTTGCCACGGCGGATTGATATTGCGCGTTTGCCGCGACCAGCGGCCGCTGCGAGAGGTGCGATTGCAGTGGGGCTCGAAGAAGCCGGTCTGGGCGCGGTGATATTCCACCCAGATAAGGATCGTCACCTACTGATATTCGGTTCGGCAGGCAGTGGCAGAACCGCCGCGTTGAGGGGCATCGTTCACCAGTTGCGGTACTCGCAGTCGGACTCGAAATTCGTCGTAATTGACTACCGCCGTGGGCTAATGGAGGCCGTGCCCCAAGAGCGGCTGGCCGGCTATGCGGGCTCGGCTGCGGTGGCGACACCCATGCTGGCAGAGCTGGCAGAGGTACTGAAGGCCCGTCTCCCGCAACCGGATATCACCCCAGCGCAGTTGAAGGCCCGAAATTGGTGGAGTGGTCCAACCATCAATGTCATCGTGGACGACTATGACCTCGTGGCCGGCTCGCGGGGTAACCCCTTGCAGCCGCTGGCAGAAGTCATCGCTCACGCCGCCGACATTGGGCTCAATATCTTTTTTGCCCGTCGAATCAGCGGGGCGTTGCGATCCCTCCACGACCCGGTCATGGGTGCGGTTAAGGACCAGGGTGCCAGCGTCTTTGTTATGGACGGCACACGCGACGACGGCCCCATCCTCGGCGTAAAGCCTTGCGAGCAGCCGCCGGGCCGTGGCTATTGGGTGGCGCACGGCCAGAGTCCGCAGATTGTGCAGTTGGGTTGGTTGGATACCGCTGGTGACCAGGAGGACAGTTGATGATTCGGGTCGAATCTTCTTCCACCACCCAGACCCCGACGCTGCGCCACGGCACCTGGCACCTGTGGGGACTCGCGGCACCTGCAGACACCGCAGAACTGGCGGTGCATGGCCCTAGACCGCTTCTCGAGAGCATGCAAACAGTCATTGTGCCCAGCTATTGGGGTGCTGTGCGACAGTGCCGGCTGGCCTCCGCGCTATTGGCTACCGAACTCAATCCGTACATCCTGACGCTTGCCGACGCCGTTGTGGAACTCGATGAGGCAACTGTGTCTCATAGCGTGTTGGTGGAAGTAGAGGAAACGCGTGTCTGTGTCACTCGTCTGAGCGGGGGCCACATTGCCAGTCGGATGACACATTTGGTCGGAGCGAACGACAGCGCACCATTGGTGGAAACAGTCATTGCGCTGGCTTATCAGCTGACCATGTATCCGGATGCGCCCCAGGGGATACCCGATGATGTGGAAGTTAGTGGTGGGCGCGGTATCACTGAGTATCCGCCCCGCTGGCAGGAGGATATTGAGTTCATCGTCGGCGAAGTTCCACCCGGGCTAGCGAACCCGCGGCGAGCTCTACTAGTCGATCGTCTGCGCGACCGTGGATTTTTAGTCTTCGACTGCCCAGCATCGCGGCTCGGGGAGTGCGTAAATCCGGCCTGGTTGAAAAACATCGGCGACGCTGAAGCCGGTGAAGTGGAGCCGTCGGAGGATTTCGCGGGGCGGCGTCCTGCAGCCAGGGCAGAAGTCAGCTCAGCGTCGAATCAAAGCACAGTTGTGTCAGTAGCTGCCGTTGGTTTGTTGACGGTGGTGGTTCTGATTGTTGGGATTGCTGCATGGCTCATTAGTGGCGGCATAGTTAGGGAGAACGAAGGGAGACAGAAGCAGCGTGAGACATCGCACGCACAGGCTCCTCCTGTAACTACGTCTCCTGTAACGACGCCTCCATCCACATCGAAACCAGGTCCCGATTCTGCTCCCGTAGTCAAACTGACCAATGCGGGCGTGGAAGCTCGGTTTCCCGGCGGGTGGGAGCTTGACTCGGCAAGTCCGTTAGACCGTCTGATTGCGGTGGATGGCGGAGATATGCGCGTCTTGGTGCTCGCTAGCCCGCTTTCGCAGGACATGGCGCTTGAACATCTAGCCGCCGCTTTGAGCAGCTCCGTTGCCGGGGATGAGACAAAGTCCGCGCCGGAACGCAGACAAGTACTGGGCACCGATGTCGTAGTCGTAGAGGAGCGGCTGCCGTCAGGTAATTCGATAGTGCTCTGGCATCACAAAGTGATGGACGGAACTCAAGTCAGTGTGGGGTGCCAGTTCAGAGGAAGGACTATTGCGCCGGTACGACCCGTATGCGACCAGGCAGTAGTAAGCGCTCGGCCGGTGCCGTAACACGCAAGGGGCGTAGAGAAAGTGACTGGGGGATGGGCGGGGGTAGGCAGGGGTAAAGGTTGGAAAACCAAAATGGAACCGAATCGGGGTTTTTCGCGCCAAACAATATGACGGGTTTTTAACGCGGGAAGCTGGCTGGCTCGCGCGGGGAGGTAAAAATGCCGTCGTTAATCAGTCACTCAACACGAATAAGGGGGAAACAGTGGCAAACCTATTTGCAGCCGAATCAGATCAAATGACCACTACCGCGGGGGACGTCGATGGCGTCAACTCGGAAGTACAGGGCGAGCTGGGGCGCATTCGAGGCGTCGTGGACGGTCTGGCGGGGGAATGGAAGGGCCAGGCTAAAGACAGCTTCGATGATCTGATGCTTCGTTGGGATGACGCAGCTATGCGTCTATCCAATGCGCTGACGGATATCGCGGATAACATCCGCGCAAATTCCAGCAGCTTCGATGCGGGCGAGGACGAGGGGGCGTCGTCGTTCAAGCAGGTGGCAGCAGCGGGTGCGTCGTTGCTGAACCTCTAAACGTTTTATCGAATCGCACAACCACAACACTGAATCACACAACACACATCACCTTTTGGGGAAAGGGTTCTTAATGCAACCAATTAGGTACAGTTTTGGCGGCATCGACGGTGCTGCCGATGACATTCGGTCCACTTCTGGCACCATCAACGGGCTGCTCGGAGATTTGAAGAAGCGCATCGCGCCGATGGTCTCTACGTGGGAGGGTGACTCTTCGGATTCTTACCAGGAGGCTCAGCGTGAATGGGACACAGCAGCGGAGGAGCTCAATATGATTCTCACGACTATCGCGGATACGGTCAGCGCAGGTAGCCAGCGAATGGCGGATATTAACCGCCGCGCGGCAGCTAGCTGGGGATAGCTTGGTTCCTGATTGAGGCACTTTTGATTGAGCTATGTAACCGGGGGAGGGGAGGACATTGCTCAATTGAGATCTTCAGTTAGGTATCTGCCTTTGAAGTATTCTTGCTAGCAGCACTCCAGGGGGGGGGGAAAGGCCAGTCTCAGCAGTTTGCGGCTGAGACTGGCTTTGGCATTTTTGTTCTAGCGTCATCTCAAGGTAAAGTAGCCAAACTGTGTGCGCACACGTGAATGTTGCCTCGGGTCTCCACCGGCCGCCGGGGAATAACAACAGTGTGCACGGTGGCTGGCAAATCTACACGGACCCTAAAAGGAGTCATGTTGTCTACTTTCCATCCGAAGGACGGTGACATCGAGCGCAAGTGGTACGTCATCGACGCTACCGACGTTGTTCTCGGCCGTCTGGCTACTCACGCCGCAGACTTGCTGCGCGGTAAGGGCAAGGCTTACTTCGCCCCTAACGTCGACTGCGGTGACCACGTCATCATCATCAACGCCGATAAGGTACACGTCTCCTCGAACAAGCGGGAACGTGAGATGCGCTACCGCCACTCGGGCTTCCCGGGCGGCCTGAAGTCGATGACCCTGGGTCGTTCCCTCGAGGTTCACCCGGAGCGTGTTATCGCTGAGGCTATTGAGGGCATGATGCCGCACAACAAGCTTTCGAGTGCGTCCATCAAGAAGCTGCACGTCTTCGCCGGTTCCGAGCACCCGTTCGCCGGTCAGAAGCCTGAAAACTACGAGATCAAGGCGGTGGCACAGTGACCAACCCACAGGACGTCAATGAGAACCAGAACGTAGAGGCCACCGAGGCTTCCTACGATGATGTTCAGGCTGCCGCTGCTGCTGCCACTGAAGAGTTCACCTCTTCCATCGGCGACGCAGTTGCTACCGAGACCGAGGCTGAGGCTGCTCCGGCTGCACCGCTGACCCTGGATCGCCCGATTCAGACTGTCGGTCGTCGTAAGCGCGCTGTCGCCCGCGTCGTTCTGACCGCTGGTTCCGGCAAGATTGTCTGCAACGGCCGCGAGCTCGAGGATTACTTCCCGAACAAGCTGCACCAGCAGGAGATCAAGGATCCGCTGGTCCTGGTCGAGCGCGAGAGCCAGTTCGACATCAAGGCCAACATCAACGGTGGTGGCCCGTCCGGTCAGGCCGGTGCTCTGCGCCTGGCTATCGCTCGTGCCCTGAACGAGTTCAACCCGGAGGAGCGCAGCGTTCTCAAGAAGGCTGGCTTCCTCACCCGCGACGCTCGTGCTGTCGAGCGCAAGAAGGCTGGTCTGCACAAGGCCCGTCGCGCACCGCAGTACTCCAAGCGTTAAGCTTTACTGCTTCGAAAAGCACCTCAGTTTGCGTATTACACGCAAGCCGAGGTGCTTTTTTGGGTTAAAGTCCGCCGTTACCAGGCATGGCTGCATTTTTGAGACAAGCCCCGTACGTTAGACTTTTATCCGTTAAAAACTGCCACGAGAATCGTTTATCGCGGTGCGATTGCAGTGCGATGAAAGTGCGATTGCAGTGCGATGGGAAGAAGGAAACCGTATGGCGGTGAGCACCACAGCCACCAAGACCTCCGACGCGAAGAGCTCCTCTAGCTCGTCGTCGGTGGCGAAGCATCCCTTCCGCATTCGACGCGTACCAGGCATTGATGGGCTGCGCGGTCTGGCTGTTGCCACAGTGGTGATCTACCACTACTTCGATAATGTGCTGCCCGGTGGCTACATCGGTGTGGATATCTTCTTCGTGCTCTCCGGATTTCTTATCACCTCGCTTCTGGTGCGCGAACGCGCGGTCACTGGGCGCATCGATCTAAAGGACTTCTGGCTTCGTCGGCTGCGCCGCATCGCCCCGGCTGCGATGTTCGTGTTGTTTATTTCCATCGCCGTCGCAGGTCTGGTCGGCGGGGATCCCGCTGTTGGCTTGTCGACGCAGTTTCTCGGCACGGTCTTTTTCGTCAATAACTGGACGCAGATTGCGGGCTCTCAGTCCTATTTCGCGGATTCCGGAGTGCAGCTGTTAGCGCACTACTGGTCACTGTCGGTGGAGGAGCAGTTCTACTTGCTCTGGCCATTGATCTTTGTGGCTCTTCTCGCCTTGAAGCTGGCATCTCGCAAGCTGGCAGCAGTGGCGGGCATTGGGGCGGTTGCCTCTTTCGTGTGGATGGTCTCGCTCTATGATCCGAAGGTCGACCCCACGCGGGTCTACTACGGCACCGATACTCACGCCTTTGGACTCCTGTTTGGCGCGGCCCTCGCATTGTGGTTGACGTCGACGTCGTCACGCGCGGAAGCGGACTCCTGGCCACGCACAGAACCCCTGCTGCGGGACTTCTTTGGCAGTTCCGCCCAGGCTTTCGTAGTGGCCTCGCTGCCGCTGATCTTCCTTTCGTTGGTTTTGCTGATGATGTCGGATACCGCGTCGGCGACTTACCGCGGTGGGTTGGTGTTCGCCTCGTTGCTGTCGGCGGCGATTCTCTATCTTGTCGTTCGCGGTGTCTCACCCGTGCGTCAGATTTTTGAGTTCAAGCCACTGTGCTGGCTGGGAAAGATTTCTTTCTCGCTGTACCTGTGGCACTGGCCGGTCATCGTGCTCATCCGCGAACTGTTGGAGCGCAGTGAGGCCATGCAGTATGAGAACCTCGCTGCCTGCGCAGGTATTGCGCTATCGCTGCTTTTGGCGAACTGGTCATACAAGAATGTGGAATCGCCAATTCGCCGGATGGGTTACCGCCGTTGGATGGCGCAGTTTTCGGGCACGCAGTTTGCCGGTTCCTGGAAGCCGCGCGTTGCAGCAGGGCTGGCGCTGGTCGTCGTGGTTGGTGCAGTTGTGGGAATGGCTACGGCGCCGAAGATGACGCGTTTGGAGGCACAGCTACAGGAGGCAGCTGAGCGCCGTGCGCAGGCTCAGAAGGCGGAGGAAGCCGAGTTGGCCAAGCGCGTTATGCCGCGTGGTGACCAGATCACCGCTATCGGCGACTCTGTGATGCTCGCCTCGGCGTCCGCGTTGGAAGAGAAGCTGCCCGGTATCTATATCGATGCGGCTGTTTCCCGTGGTTATCCGGCCGCCCCGGAGATCATCGCGAGTATGAAGGCGGCGGGTACGCTCGATCCATTCGTCGTGCTGGGTCTTGGTATCAATCAGTCGGCTGCGGCATCGGACGAACACCTGTTGGATGAGATCCTCGATTCGCTGGGTGAAGACCGCATCATTGTCCTAATCAACCCGTACGGTGATCGTGTGTGGATGCCGCAGTCGGAGAGGGAAGTCCTCGACGCGGCAAAGAAGCGCGACAATGTCTATGTGGCTGACTGGTGCCATGGTGTGCGTGATGATTTGTCCAAGCTGCGCGCGGACCTTATCCACCCGACCCCCGATGGCGCCGAGGTCTATGCCAATGCCGTGGTCGATGCTTTCCAGCAGTATGCGAAGAACAAGAAACGCATTCCGGACACCTGCGGAATCTAATAAAAATCTAGTTAGTAGTGTTTCCACGGTAAAGTAAGTGGCTGTGGCCAAACAAAAGTCTTCCTCCAGTCACCGTGGATTAAAGATTTTCCTCGGCATCGTCCTCGGTATCTTCGCGCTCTTCGGTGTGTTTTACGCTGTCGATTACGTGCTGAACAAGGACCATGTCCCGCGCGGGTCTACCGTTGCGGGTATTGACATCAGCACGCTGAGCGCGAATCACGCTGAGGCGAAGCTCGAAGAGCAGCTCGGTGATCTTTCCACTCATCCAGTGGCGTTTCGTGCCGGCGAACGCACGGCGGAGGTTCTGCCCGAGGAGGCGGGGCTGAGCATCGACTGGGAGAAGACGGTCGCGCAGGCGGGTAAGCAGACGGCGAACCCAGTTACCTGGGTGCGCAGTTTCTTTACTACCCGTGAGCTGGATTTGGTCAGCGATATCGATAGCTCTAAGTTCGAGCCGCAGGTCGACCGTCTCGTCGGCGAACTGACTATTGCTCCCGTCGATGGCGAGGTCAAGCTTGTCGACGGCCGCGTGGAAACAACTCCACCGGTCATCGGCCAAGATGTCGACCGCAATGCGGTCAGCGGGGATTTGGCCGCCAAGTGGTTGTCGCCGGAGGGCATCGATGTAGAGACCACCGCGCACGACCCGGCTATCGGTGAGGATCAGGTCCGTGAGGCAGCTGAAGGAGAGGCCGCCGATGCGGTGTCGGGCCCCATTGTTGCCAAGGGCCGCGATGGCAAAGATGGTGTAATTCCGCCGGAGCGCATGGCTGAAATCATCAGCTTTGTGCCGCGCGACGGTGGATTGGCCGCCGATATCAATGTCGACCGCGCACGCGAGATCCTCGAGGAGGGGCTGGCTGCTTCCGAGGTTGATAAGCGCAATGCGTCGATACGCTTTAGCGGTGGTGCGCGTGAAGTGGTCCCCTCGGTTGATGGCGTAGCCGTGAAGTGGGATGAAACTATGAAGGACTTCGCCGAGCGTGTGACTTCGACGGATAAGCGCGAGTTCGATGCGGTCTACGAGGACAAGCCCGCCACCTACACCACCGAACAAGCGGAAAGTGCCACCTTCGATGATGTCATTGGTGAGTTCACCACCGGTGGCTTCAGCTCGGCATCGGGAACAAACATTGCCCTGGTGTCGCAGATGGTCAACGGCGCATTCGTGGCGCCGGGCGATACATTCAGCCTGAACGGCTACACGGGGCCGCGCGGTACTGCGCAGGGTTTTGTCGAGTCGGGCATCATCCTCAACGGCCATGCGGATAAGGCTGTCGGCGGTGGCATTAGCCAGTTCGCCACCACTTTGTACAATGCTTCGTACTTTGCGGGCATGGAGGATGTCGCGCACACCCCGCACAGCTACTACATTTCGCGTTACCCGGCCGGCCGTGAGGCGACGGTGTACGAGGGCGCAATCGACCTAGCGTTTAAGAACAGTTCCGACACTCCGATTCTCATCGAAGCCGTTACTACTGGCTCCGACGTCACTGTGCGCATCAAGGGTGTGAAGAAGGTCAACGTCGAGTCCATCAATGGTGGCCGTTGGGCATACACGCAACCGCAGCGTATGCAGGTCAGTGGCAGCTCTTGCCAGCCGTCGTCGGGTGCGCAGGGCTTTACCACTTCCGACACACGCGTCATTCGGGACCTCTCGGGCGCGGAAATCTCGCGTGAAACTCAGACTACGGTTTATGACCCGCAGCCAATTGTGTCCTGTGGCTAGTCTGGATTCGCCTGCGCGACCGGCTAAAGTAATACAGCATTGACAATGCAATAGTCCGCGATACCAAAACTCATAAAACCCCCAAGGAGTGGTCTAGCAACAATGGCACGTCTTTTCGGAACTGATGGCGTCCGCGGTTTGGCGAATAAGACTCTGACCGCACCGCTGGCAATGCGGCTGGGCGCTGCTGCGGCCACTGTGCTGACTAGCGGCACGAATCCGTCGGGGCGTCGTCCCCTGGCCATTGTTGGCCGCGATCCGCGTGTCTCCGGTGAGATGCTCGCCGCAGCGCTGTCTGCCGGCATGGCTTCCCAGGGCGTCGACGTTTTGCGTGTCGGCGTGCTGCCCACTCCGGCTGTCGCTTTCCTCACCGACGACTACGGTGCCGACATGGGTGTGATGATTTCGGCTTCTCACAACCCCATGCCGGACAACGGCATCAAGTTCTTCGCCGCGGGCGGCACCAAGCTTGACGACGCGGTGGAGAAGGAAATCGAACACGCTCTCCACAACTTGCCGGAGACCGGACCCACGGGCACCGGAGTGGGGCGTGTCATCGAGGAGGCCCCAGACGGGCTCGACCGCTACCTGTTCCACCTCTCCCGTGCGGTCAGCACCAAGCTCGACGGCATTCGTGTCGTGGTGGATTGTGCAAATGGTGCTGCTTCGCAGGCCGCCCCCATGGCGTACGCGGCCGCCGGTGCCGACGTCGTCGCTATTCATGACAAGCCGAACTCCTACAACATCAACGACAACTGCGGTTCCACCCACATTGAGGTTTTGCGCGCGGCAGTGCTGGAGCACGGCGCGGATCTGGGGCTGGCTCACGATGGCGATGCCGACCGCTGCCTGGCTGTGGACTCGCAGGGCAACATCGTCGATGGTGACCAAATCATGGCCATCCTGGCCGTCGCCATGAAGGAAGAGGGGCTACTGCACCACAACACGCTGGTGGCCACTGTGATGAGTAACCTCGGCCTCAAGCTGGCGATGGAGGAAAACGATATCGCCCTGCGTACCACCAAGGTCGGCGACCGCTATGTGCTGGCTGATTTGAACGCTGGCGGTTACTCGCTCGGCGGTGAGCAGTCGGGACACGTGGTCATTCCGGATCATGCGACCACTGGTGACGGCACCCTCACGGGTCTGTACCTCATGGCGCGGATGGCACGCACCGGTAAGTCTCTGGCTGAGCTGGCCTCCGTAATGAAGGTGCTGCCGCAGACTCTTATCAACGTGCCGGTGTCCAACAAGGCCGCAATTCTGGAGTCTGATGAGGTCAAGGCCGCCATCGATGCAGCCGAGGAGAAGCTGGGTTCCACCGGTCGCGTGCTGTTGCGCCCGTCCGGCACCGAGGAGCTCTTCCGCGTCATGGTGGAGGCCGCCGATGCGGAATCGGCCCGCAAGATTGCCGGGGAGTTAGCTGCGGTTGTGGCCGCAGTCTAGAGTCAGGAGTGTGGAAATGAATGACGCGCCAGAGGACATTAAAGCCCGCTTTGCCCCGGGTGAAGCCGACATCCAGGTAGAGGTGGTCGATCGTGACGGTCGGGTTCTCGGTACCGTCGGCAAGCTTGAAGCACACGTTCCACCGGGAATTTTGCACCGTGCTTTTTCTCTTTTCCTCTTCGATGAGCAGGGACGCATGCTGCTGCAGCGCCGTGCGGAGTCGAAGTATCACTCACCACTGCTACTGACGAATGCGACCTGCTCGCACCCACTGCCGGGGGAGCCGGTGGCCGATGCCGTTGAGCGTCGTGCGAAGGAAGAGCTCGGTGCGGATGTCTCTCAGTTGGAGGAAATCGGCATTGTTATCTACCAGGTCATCGATGATCGTTCGGGATTGGCGGAGCACGAGTACAACCACGTGTACGCCGGCATCGTCGATCCGAAGTCGGTGGATATCAACCCCGATGAGGTCGATGAAGTGGTGTACGTGACCCCGCAGGAGCTCGCAGAACGTCGTGCGAACGAACCGATGACGGAGTGGTTTAACCACGTCTGGGGTGTCGGGGCGGAGAAGTTCTCCAAGTACGGTTTCGACATTGCGGGTGTGCCGGGTATCCATGGCCCAGCGGAGGCGCAGGCTGCCGCGCAGTCGGTTTCGGAAAAGGATGTGTAGCTTCGTGACCAGCGTAGAAAACGCCAGCGTCGACGACTTCGGCCTCGACAAGTCCGAGGAATTGGAGACCGGGGAGTTCTATGCCCTGGCCAATGAACAGGGTGCCGCATTCGGTGAAGGCCATGCCAAGTCGATTTTGTTGGGTGAGCACTCTGTCGTCTACGGCAAGCCGGCTATTGCGCTGCCGGTGACGTCGCTGCGCACGATGGCGTGGATTGACCGCGTGGAGGATTCTCCCGTCCTGTTTTCCATGGACGGCGAGGTCATCGACATCGACGAGCTGCCGGAGCGCTTTGCCTCCATCGCCGCTGCACTCCGCGCTGGCCTGCGCACCTTCGGTATTCCCGAACGCGACCTGCTGGTTCGTCTCCGCTCCGGTATCCCACCCGCTGCAGGGCTGGGTGGTTCTGCCGCAGTGGCACATGCGCTTATCGACGCAGTGCGTGACCTCGCCGATGGCACTCTGACCGAGCGTCAGCGCTTTGACCTGGTGCAGGAAGCTGAGCGTCTGGCGCACGGTAACCCCTCTGGCCTGGATGCCACGGTTGCCCGTGCGTCGCGTCCGGTTTACTTCAAGCAGGGTGAGTTCCATCCGCTGAAGGTGGCCAAGAAGATGTGGCTGGTGCTGGGGGATACCGGTGTGCGTGGTTCGACGTCGCTGGCCGTTGCCCGTGTGCGTGGTTTCGTCGATTCCCACCGAGTCCACGGCCAAGAGTTGTTGGACCACTTGGGGCAGCTGGCCGATGGCGCGGTGCACAACCTGGCCAAGGGCGATTTTGCCCGTCTGGGACATCGCATGGACTCGGCGCAGGAAGCGCTAGAGGAACTAGGTGTTGGGCATGAGTCCATTACCGATCTCGTCACTGCCGCCCGACTGGCAGGTGCCCACGGGGCAAAGCTCACTGGTGCCGGTTGCGGTGGCTGTGTGATGGCGCTGGCAGAGTCCGCCGATCACGCGGAACTGATTAGCCATGCCATGATGGGAGCCAATGCCGTTGCTACTTGGACTGTGGAGGTAAATCCCTCGTGACCACGACCGCTACCGCCGTCGCTCATCCCAACATCGCCCTGATTAAATACTGGGGCAAGCGCGATGAGGCCGTGCAGCTACCGGCCACAGGTTCGCTGTCCCTTACTCTGGGCATCGCTCCGACGACGACCACGGTGTCGCTTATCGACGATCCCAGCGTCACCGCCGACTCGGGCACTCTGAACGGCCAGGAGATGGTGGGCAAGGACCTCTCCCGTGTCCAGAAGTTTTTGGATTTGGTCCGCGAGCGTGCGGGCAGCACGAGCTTCGCAGAGGTGACCAGCACCAACGAGATTCCGACGGGTGCGGGTCTGGCTTCGTCCGCGTCGGGTTTTGGCGCTCTCGCGCTGGCCGCGGCGAAGGCCTACGGCCTGGACTACACTCCGGAAAAGCTCTCGGCTCTGGCCCGTCGCGGTTCGGGCTCGGCCTGTCGCTCTATTTTCGGCGGCCTCGTTGAGTGGCTGCCCGGCGATGACGATGCTTCCAGCCACGCAGTGGCTCTGCCGGATTCCGGCCTGGATCTCTCCCTGGTCGTGGCGGTTTTGGCCCCGGGGCGCAAGAAGATTGACAGCCGTGCCGCCATGCGTCGCACGGTCGAGACATCACCGTTCTTCCCGGCCTGGGTGGAGCAGGTGCCTCGTGATATCGAGGACATGAAGGCCGCCATTGCCGCTGCGGACTTCACTGCGGTCGGCGAGCTTGCCGAGGCCAATGCCATGCGCATGCACGCCACTATGCTGGGGGCTCTTCCTCCGGTGCGGTACTGGAATCCGGATTCGGTGGCGGCTCTCGATCTCGTCGCTACGCTGCGTGACGAGGGCACCGAGTGCTACGCCACCATGGATGCCGGGCCGAACGTGAAGGTGCTGTGCCGCAGCGGCGATGCCGAGACCATCGCGGATCGTTTCCGCGCAGAGTTCGAGGATATTGACGTGCTGGTTTCCGGCTCCGGCCCTGGCGCATACCTGGTGTAGCTGGGGGAGTAGTTGAGCAACGCTAAAGGCGGACCTATCGAAGGCGAGTCCATCGGTCGTGGCTGCGGCAAGCTGTACCTCACTGGTGAGTATGCGGTGATGGATGTCGAGGGGCTGGCCGTCATCGCAGGTGTCGACCGCTATGTGACAGTTCGGTGCCGCGATGCCGAACCATCGCAGCCGGTCTCTCGCGTGTACTCCAGCTATTACGGCCCGCGGGGGCGTGTCATTGATATCGATGCACCAGATGACATCGCTACCCATACGATTTCCCTGGTCTATCGCATTGCTGCGGGCGAGTTGGAAAACACCCCAGAGCGCCCCATAAATATCGTCATTGAATCAGACCTCGATGACGCCGACAGTGGTGCGAAGTATGGCCTGGGATCCTCCGGGGCTGTCGCTGTGGCTGTAACTCGTGCGCTGGGGACGCACCTGGGTCTGGAGCTGGATTCACTGGACGTGTACAAGATTGCGATGGTGGCCACGCTTCTGGCTGGTGCAGCTGGTTCCGGCGGCGATATCGCGTGCTCCGCGCACGGCGGGGTGGTGCTCTATCGCCGGCCGAATCCGACGGCGCTCGCAGAGCTCGTGGCGGCTGATCCTGTCGCTGCCGTGGCGGCACCGTGGCCGAATCTTCGCATTGACGCCCGCACCGACCTCGGTGGGCTACAACTGTTGGTCGGCTGGACGGGCAGTCCGGTGAAGACGGACTCGCAGTTGAAGAAGGCCGGTGGCGCAGACCGTGATTTTGTGCGCGGGGTCTCGTCGATAAGCGAAAGACTCTGGCAGGCGCTTGCCGACGGCGACCACACCGCGGCGTTTGCCTGCCTGCGTGAGAATCGGACGCTGCTGCAGGACTATGAGCGTGAGCGTGCTGTATGCATCGAGACGGAGAAACTGAAAGCGCTCGCCGACATCGCCGATGGCGCGGGGGCCGCGGGCAAGAGCAGCGGCTCCGGTGGTGGTGACTGCGGAATCGCGCTGGTGGGAGTCTCAGATGGTGTCGATGCCGAGGAGACTGCCGCGGACATCACCGCGCGCTGGCAAGCAGCTGGCATCCAGCCGTTGCCGCTGAAGCTGGCCGCTCAACTTTGACCACAGTTTTTTGACCGTAGAATTTAAGACAGCTGAAATTTACAGAAGCTGGGAACCGAAGCTGCATGCAGCTAGAAAGGGTCGCATAGGACAATGGCTGAAAAGAGCTCGCACGACCTGGAATATGCACACGTACCGCTGAGCTGGATTGGTCCGGTGCGCATTAGTGGCAACGTCATGAATGACGAGGTGAAGATTCCGCTGGCGACTTACGAGACCCCGCTGTGGCCGTCGTGTGGTCGCGGTGCGAAGGTCTCCCGCATGATCGAAGGTGGCATTACCTGCACTTTCGTCGGTGAGAAGATGACCCGATCGGTGATTTTCACTCTCGACTCGGCAGCGGATGCCGTCATTGCGCGCGACAACATCCTGTCTCGTTATGACGAGCTGAAGAAGGTCGTGGAGTCCTCCTCGCGTTTTGCCAAGCTGGTAGATATTCACTTCCAGATCGCATCGCGTCTTCTCTTTGTCCGCTTTGACTTCTTCTCCGGTGATGCCTCGGGCCACAACATGGCCACGCTGGCGTCTGAGCGTTTGATGTCCTACCTGATGGAGCAGATGCCAGAGTTGGGCTATGGCTCCATCTCGGGCAACTACTGCACCGATAAGAAGACCTCCGCAGTCAATGGCATTCTGGGCCGCGGTAAGTACGTAATCGCCGAGGCCGTCATTCCGGAGCCGGTTGTCCGCGAGCGTCTGCGCACAACTGCCAAGCGCCTGGCTGAGCTCAACGAACGCAAGAACCTCGTCGGCTCCATCATGGCCGGTTCGCTGCGCAGCGGTAATGCGCACTACGCCAATATGCTGCTGGGCTTTTACCTCGCTACCGGTCAGGACGCTGCGAATATCGTCGAAGGCTCGCAGGGGCTGACGCAGGTAGAGGCGCTTGACGACGGCTCCGTGCGCTTTAGCTGCACCCTGCCACATTTGATCGTCGGTTCCGTGGGCAACGGCAAGGGCTTGGACTTCGTGGAGAAGAATCTCACAGCGCTGGGCTGCAAGGAGGACCGTGAGCCGGGCGAGAATGCCCGTCGTCTAGCAGCGTGCTGCGCGGCAATCGTCTGGTGTGGTGAGCTTTCCCTGCTCGCGGCACAGACGAACCCGGGGGAGCTGATGGAGGCGCACGTTTCTATCGAGCGTGCGAAGTAGCGGTTTGTGAATAGTCGTTTGCGACAATTCGCAAAACCTAAGACAAATCTCAGGTAAACGCGCTAGATTTCTGTAGTAGGCAATTAAAATTTTGTGGGCAAAATATCCCGTGGTCTGATGACTGCTCTGATGACATGGGGATGTTTCGTTGCCCGTTATTTCTTAAAAATCTGTAGAGGTAGTGAAGGCACGGTTTTGATGACAACAAGCAATGTGACCCCGATCGGTATTGATGACATCGCCTTTGCGACGGGTTCGTACTGCATTGACCTCGCCGATATTGCGCCCCGACTCGGAGCGGAACCGGCAAAGTACCACAAGGGCCTGGGGCAGGAACGCTCCAGCGTGGTTGCCTCTGATGAAGATCCGGTGACGATGGCCGCGGCCGCGGTGAAGAAGATCGTTGACCGCCACGGTATCGACGGCGTGCGCACCATCATGTTCGCCACTGAGACCGGTATCGACCAGTCGAAGGCCGCTGCTGTCTATGTCCACGAGCTGGTCGGTCTTGACCCGCACGCGCGATCTGTCGAGCTGAAGCAGGCTTGCTACTCCGGTACCGCGGCGCTGCAGTTCGCGTGCGCTCTGGTGGCCCGCAATCCGGAGGAGAAGGTCATCGTTGTCGCCTCCGACATTGCCCGCTATGACCTGGACTCCGCTGCGGAGCCGACCCAGGGCGCAGGTGCTGTAGCCATGCTGGTGACCGCTAATCCGCGCATCCTGGCTATCGATGCGGCTTCGGGCGTCTTTACCCGCGAAGTTATGGACTTCTGGCGGCCGAACCACCGCAGCCAGGCGTTGGTGGAGGGCAAGCTCTCTATTAGTGCTTACATCGACGCTGTTCAGGGTGCTTACGAGGACTACCGTGCCCGCGGCGGTGTGGACTTCAGCGAGATTGACTACTTCAGCTACCACCAGCCGTTTACCAAGATGGCCTACAAGGCGCACCGGCAGCTTTCGGCCAATAACGGTGTGGAGCTCACCGCGGAGGACGAGGCCCGCCAGCTCGGCCCAACCACCGAGTACAACCGCATCATCGGTAACTCCTACACCGCATCGGCCTACTTCGGCCTGCTCTCGCTGCTGGATACCGAGAAGGACCTGGCTGGTAAGAAGGTCGCTGTTGTCTCCTACGGTTCCGGCTCGGTTGCTGAGTTCCTCACCGGCAATGTGGTCGAGGGCTACGAGTCCCAGTTACGCGCCGCAGATAATGCGCGTGAACTGGCTGAACGCGTGAAGCTCGATGATCCGACCTACTACCGCCACGCTCAGGTGACGCATGAAGATCCGGGTGAGTACTCCAACCTGGGAGACGACGCCCTGATTGGCACCGGCCCATTCAGCTTCACCGGTGTTGAGGGGTGTAAGCGCATCTACCGCGCTCGTTAGCCCCCGGGGGCACCCGCGCTAGTACTTAGACGGAACCGAATCCTCTTTTTTCGCGCCTAACAGTAATAAGAACTGTTTTTCGCGGGGAAGGGGATTTTTCGTGTCCGCACGTTTTACTGGAGGCAGTGGCGGAGGCTTGCTGCACTTTTCGGAAGATGCAGTGACAGCGGCTGCCCGAGAGATCGAGCAGCGCGGCCGTGAAGGCCATGAGCGGTGGGGAAGCGCTCCTGATATTTCCGCAGCAGATTGTGGCCAGGGTTTTGCCGCCCAGGGGCGCCGTCTGCAGCAGGCGGCAGCGAGGCTGCGTGAGCACGGGCAATCGATGTACGCGGGACTTGGCAATCATGCTCCGGCAGTGCGGGAACAGTGGCGTGTCTTTGCAGGCTGTGACAGCGCCGGGAGCGCCGACCTCGGTGGAATTGAGGTAGTGGACTGATGCCATGGGTTGCTCGAATTCTTCCGATATTGGTGCGTGTTATTGGCCGTGGAAGCCGTATTGGAGCCAAGCGCGGGGTTGGCGGCATCGGCAAGAATCTGCCCAAAGTCTTGGATAAGGTGCGACGCGCTGACGGCTGGAAGGGCAGCGCCCTGTCCAAGTTCTCTAACTCCGTGGGGTTGATAGCCTCCGCGATAACTATTGCTATGGCTTTCGATTGGGGCGGTTTGAAAGGCGATGCCGCCGACGCCGCCAAGGAGCGCTGCGATAAAGCTGCGCAGGACTGTGCGAATCAGGATGAGCAGTCCGCCAATGGCGCGCAGAGCGTCGGCGAGTGCGGCAAGAAAGTCGACGAGGTCCTTGAGGATTGCGAGAAGCAGGCCGAAGATATGGCTGAGCAAACCGACGGCATCCTCTCTCAGTGCGAAGCGCTTGTCGACGATCCGGAGGTCGGCGCCGAAGCCGCACAAGTGGCCCAGCAGGTGTGTAACAGTCTCGTCGACTCCACTGGTCAGCTCTACGATGCGCGTAATAGTTGCATCGAGCAGTGTCTTGAGCAGGCAGCGTGTGACACTGAGGCCGCGGTGGTCGCCACCCCGCCGCAGCCTCCTACTGTTCCAGCCAGTTCGGGTGCTACCTCGGCGGCCTGTGCAGAGGTGGCTGAGTCTGGGAGTGGCGAAGGAGCTACTGTAACCGGTGGCAACGGTGCTACCGCTGGTGGAATTGGGGTCGTTGCCAACGTTGATATTGGGATAGAGGCAGGCGTTGCTGCTGGAATATCCGTTGGAGGTGCCATTGGCGCTGCCGGGGCGGCCAGTATCGCTGGAATTGCGGGAGCTGTCGGGGTTGCAGGCAGTGTCGCGTCCTCACTGCTCAACTTAGACATGTGCACGGAGACGGAAGAGCCAGTGTGCGAACAGGCACCTGCGCCAGCACCAGCACCAGCACCAGCTCCTGCGCCGGAGGACTGTGTGCCGGAACCCGAACCAGAACCCAAGCCCGAACCTGAACCCAAGCCCGAACCTGAACCCGAGCCCGAACCTGAAAATGTTCCTGAACCGCCTCCTCCAGCTGAGAAACTAAAGCACTTGGGAATCGAGCTGCCACAGGAGACGCAAGCAGAACAGCGAGCGGAACCGCAGCCAGAACCACAAGCAGAGCCGCAGCCAGCACCAGCCCAGGATTCGGCAGCATCAGTGCAGGAATCTGCTTCAGCTGTGCCCGAGCCCCCTGAGCAGCCCAACGCCCAGGAGCTTGTGGGCGCGGTCAATTCGCCAACGGCAGGTGAGTGGTAATGGGGAGTAAGCATGCCGCGAAATATGACCGGATTGGGCAGGCCTATTACGACGCTGCTGCAATGACTAGGCAGGAGTTCGATACGGCGGTACAGAGGGCACAGAAAGAATTGCAGGGTTTGGAGGAGCGTCGTAAAGCACGCGAAATTAAGGAGAGGGAGGTGGCGGCGGGCGTCGAAAAGCAACAAAAAACCGCCCGACCGAAGGGAACCGTTACGCGGTTGTTCGGGCGGGCGGGGAAAGGGACGCCGACGGTGAAGTCGATTCGGGGCGTGTCCTGAAGCGTGGCCTAGTGACTACTTGCCGGGAATCAGCGAGTGCTCCGGGTTTTCCGGCAGCTCCTTGATGAGCCACTCCATGTCGCGGTTAGTTGTGCCCTTGATAGTGGCGGTCGGGTCTGCGAAATCTGAGTACTTCTTGTCGTCACCGACCGTGGCCAGCAGGAAGCCTGTGAGTGCGGCGCGCGCGACCTCCTGGTACTTCACCTTGGAGGAAGAGAAGCCCGCTAGACGACGGAGAAGAGTTGTTTCCGAGAAGCTGCCCTGGTCAGCCTTGTCTACTTCGCGGTAAACGACATCGCCCTTCCACTGAACAGCCAGGCGAGCCGGGTTGCCGCGATCGAGCCACTGATCCTCGCCAGGAGCCAGGACGAGGCCCGGGGCCGAGACATTAGTTGCAGCGGCGCTGGAGGAAGGCGCGGTAGTTGCGGGGAAGACGCAGCCAACGCCGGAGATGAGGTCGTGACCAGCAGCGGCGAGGACGGCTACACCTGCGCCCATGCCGTGGCCGGCAACGCCAAGCTTCTTCGGGTGGACGACGACTTTGCCCTCACCGAGGCGGACACCAGCGAGAATCTGGAGCGCTGTCTCCAAATCGTTGGCGAGACCACGGTGGTCTGCCACGATGCCATTTTCGGTGTCCGGAGCAGCGACCGCGATGCCCCACGAAGCTAGGTGACGCAGCGTGGCGTGGTACTCCTCAATCGGTGTGCGCCAATCGTGTGCGAAAGCGATACCGGGGATGCCATTGCCCTCGGCAGGCGTGTAGACCTTTCCCGGCAGGCCAGTAAAAGCGAGATCACCGACCATGACGCGGTGCGGTCCACGCTTGGAAAGATTAGATGTCAGAGTCTTCAAGTTGTCAGCCACAGTGAATAGCTTAACTATAAGGTGCATACCTTTGCTGAAAAAGTGCCAGGATGAGCGAGAATGTCTATTTCGTTATGACGATTTTCCGCTTCGCGGGTTATTCTGTAGGGCATGTGTGGAATCGTTGGATATGCGGGCCATCAGCCCGCCCTGGATATTGCTGTCGATGCGCTACGACGCATGGAATACCGTGGCTATGACTCCGCGGGTGTTGCCATTGTCGACGATCAGGGGCATATCACTGTAGAGAAGAAGGCCGGTAAACTCGCCAACCTCGAGGCTGCCCTTGATGCGGATGGGCGCGACAAAATCACTGGAACCACCGGAATTGGGCACACCCGCTGGGCTACCCACGGTCGCCCAATTGATGAGAATGCCCACCCACACCAGTCCTATGACGGCAAGGTGGCTATCGTCCACAACGGCATTATCGAGAACTTTGCTCCGCTACGTCAGGAGCTGGAGGATGCCGGCATTGAGCTGAAGTCCGAAACCGACTCCGAGGTCGCCGCGCACATGCTCGCCCGTGCCCTGGACGGTTCCGACGGCGGATCTACCGCTGGTGATTTCGAGGCCTCTGCGCTGTCCGTGCTCAACCGCCTCGAGGGTGCTTTTACGCTGCTGTTTACTCATGCAGACCACCCGGACCGCATCATCGCTGCTCGTCGCTCCACTCCGCTGATTGTCGGTGTGGGCGAAAACGAAATGTTCCTCGGCTCCGATGTTGCGGCTTTCATCGCACACACCCGCGAGGCCGTGGAGCTGGGTCAGGACAACGTCGTCATCATCACCGCAGATGATTACCGCATCCTGGATTTCGCCGGCAACGAGCAGCAGGGTCGACCATTCACCATCGACTGGGATCTCGCCGCAGCCGAAAAGGGTGGCTATGACTCCTTCATGATGAAGGAAATCCACGAGCAGGCTGCCGCCGTCCGCGATACGTTGGCCGGTCACCTCGTTGACGGCCGCATCGTTCTCGACGAGTCCCGCCTGAGTGACCAAGATCTGCGTGACATCGAGAAGGTCTTCGTCGTCGCCTGTGGTACCGCATACCACTCCGGTTTGTTGGCCAAGTACGCCATTGAGCACTGGGTTCGTATCCCGGTCGAGATTGAGGTCGCGTCCGAGTTCCGCTACCGCGATCCGGTGCTGGACCGCCAGACGCTGGTGGTCGCTATTTCGCAGTCGGGCGAGACTGCTGACACCCTTGAGGCCGTGCGACACGCAAAGAGCCAGGGCGCCCGCGTGCTGGCTGTCTGTAACACCAACGGTGCACAGATTCCACGTGAGTCTGACGCCGTGCTCTATACGCACGCCGGCCCGGAGATTGGTGTTGCTGCAACCAAGTCGTTCCTGGCGCAGGTAGCCGCAAACTACCTGGTCGGTTTGGCTCTTGCCCAGGCACGCGGCACTAAGTACCCGGACGAGGTCACTCGCGAGTTTGAAGAGCTGGAGACCATCCCGGCACTGATTGACAAGGTCGTCGCTAAGGGCGATGAGTTCATCGACACGGCCAAGGAAATCGGTGCTATTCCGACGATGCTCTTCCTCGGCCGTCACGTTGGTTTCCCAGTCGCACTTGAGGGTGCGCTGAAGCTCAAGGAGCTTGCCTACATTCACGCAGAGGGGTTCCCGGCAGGCGAGCTCAAGCATGGCCCAATTGCACTCATCGAGGATGATCTTCCGGTCGTCGTCGTAGTGCCATCGCCGAAGGGGCGCGCCGTGCTGCACTCCAAGATTGTCTCCAACATCCAGGAGATTCGTGCCCGTGGTGCCAAGACCATCGTGATTGCCGAAGAAGGGGATCAGTCGGTGGTTCCTTTTGCGAACTACCTGATTGAAATCCCGGAGACGTCCACGCTGCTCCAGCCGCTGTTGTCTACGATTCCGATGCAGTTCCTGGCAGCTGAGATCGCTCGCCAGTGCGGTAACGAGGACATCGATAAGCCGCGCAACCTGGCTAAGTCAGTCACCGTCGAGTAGTTCGTCCTGCTTTCGTCGGTACTGCTCAATCTCCGCATCGAGTTCTTCATCCGTGAGGGACTCGATGCGTTTTGCTTCTTCCTCGGATAGGTCCCAGACCTCATCGGATACATGGCAAAATGACAACATCCAATCGAGGTTGCGTTTCTGAATCGTCTTCATCTTCCGTGTCACACGCTGATGAAAAGTTTGCTTGCCGACGTTCTTTAGCGGCCCAACCGGAACGCTAGTCGCGGTGTCCCCATTACGGGAAGTCCACACTTCTGTTCCGTCGGGGTATCTGTCGATATCCCAGCCCTCGTGCGTTTTTAGATTGTGGTGTCGGCGGCAGAGACAGTGCAGATTCTCCGTGTCAGTCGGCCCGCCGTGCTTGGGATTGTCGTGGTTGTACGGCTGAATATGGTCCAGGTCGCACTTGGCTGCCGGGACGTCGCAGCCGGGGAAGCGGCAGGTACCGTCACGCCCACGGACGCGAGCCACCTGGCTCTCGGTGGGGCGGTAACCGTCCACCTTGCTATCGGCGGAGATACGGATGTGAGTTGCGCGAGCAATCCATTCTTCGGTGGCTACCTCGCTCAACCAGCCGATGCCATCAATCCATGCTGGCCCACCGCCGACCTCGCGGTAGACATTGATGACAATCTCGGCATTGGTCGATTTTTGTGCCAGCTGTAGTAGCGCTTCCGCCTGCGTGCACTGTTCACCGCGATTGATTGCGGTGTTGCGAATCCCCTGAATCCTGGCCATGAGCTCGGTCGCGCGGTCGTTTTCAAGGATTGCTGTGACCTTTTTGTGCTTGCCATCGCCCGTGTCGGCGAGTGCGACCGCTTCGCCTTCTGGAACCCGTTGGGTGCCGTCGTTGCGGGCGCAGTCGTTGTACTCAGAAACCAAGTCGCCGATTAGACGAGACAGCGTGTAGACACCAACCATTGCTTGTCGAGGTCGCGTCGGAGTGAGCATTTCCAAAAGATGGGGCTCTACCGTGTCGAACTGATCTGGTGACAGCCCGGCAACGCCATTGGCGATGGCGCGGAGATGGGCTAACGAGAAACAGAAGGTGGATTCGATGAGAGCCCGGACTTTTGGTAGGCGTTCGAGCATCAGCGCAATTTCGCACAGCGTAGAACACTTGCCGCGGCTAAGGCCAGTTCGAATGCTTATGCGGGCAAGATGGTGATTGACATCGACCTCGTCACCGGGAGCGCAGATATCGATGAGTTGAAGGTCTGCGGCGTTGATGGCACGGGCCGCGATGCTAATGGGATCGTCGGATTGCTGGTTGGCCCATGAGGGCTTTTGACCTGGTGCTGGAAGTTCTGTGGGCGGCGATGACATTGGTTATCCCCCTGATTACTACGTGTCCGCCGGAGAATTGAAGATTGTGTTCTGTGGTGGAGAGAAGCGTGGTGGAGGCTGTTTCAACCAGTCCCGCCGACTTCTGTGCACCAGACAAAGAACTTTCGCTTACAAATTTTCCCTACAGCCCAAATCGTACACCTGTTTGAAGCAGTGTCAATAGAATTCTGGAAATACGTTCTAAAATTCTGTGCTGAATTAGATCCGGCCCCTCCGCCCGGACCCCCTCCGTCCGAGACCCCTCCGCCCGAGCCTCCTCGGCAGGGCACCGTACATAGGCAGGACTCGCTGTCGCGGATGATGCGGAACATCACCAGCTTCAGCGCCATCCAGTTCCTCCAAGAACTCGTGAATGCGTTCGAGCGTATTGGGGGAGTAGAGCAGTGCGAGGTGATCAGACCAGTCGCCACCGCCAGTGGCATTGTTGACGTTCGTAATGTGGTGCCCCTCTTGTTCGGGCAAAAAGGCGCCGGTCCACGGGCGAACCACGGTGTCAAAAGGGGTGCCGATATTCAGGTAGTGCGGACCACGTCGGGTAATGCCACGCGCTGCGCGGTTCAGAGTCGCAATGTAGTCAGAGTCCAGCAGCTGTTGAATGCAGGCACGGCCGACAAGGCGGTCGACGAGTTTGTGCATCGGTAGACCGCATCGCTCAAGGGCACTGAGCCTTCGGCGCATGCCCCACGCAGTAGTGCCTCGGTGGTTTCCCGCAAGCGAGATGACTGCACGCACGGGGCTGTTGTCGGAGGCGTACTGCTCGGCTTCTTCTTCGTTGAGGCCATGGTTCAGAGCTTCGTCGTAAAGCGAATCGATGACTGCGTTAGCGTAGCTGCGGCAGTGTAGACCGCCCTGGGAATGGCCGATGAGGTCGAGGCGGGGTAGGGAGAGTTGGGCACGGAAGCGGTCGAGAAGGTCGGTGACTTCGGCGAGCGCATCGCTTAAATCGGTGGTGGCTTTGACGCTACGGAGACGGCTGACCAGCGCGGCGGGGTCGGAGCCGTAATCGAGTGAGAATACGGGGCGATTCCGGGCGAGGAACGGCCCCAACATGGCGAAGGAGTTGAACGAGTTCATCCAGGTGCCGTGAACCAGGACAATTGGTGTGCGACCGTTGTATCTGTCCAGGTCAGGAGTGGCTTTTCCGTCGAGGATTTCGCGAACGTCCTGCACGCCGTGGGGGATCCATTCGGGATGACGCAACGAGCGCAGGTATGCCTGGGGAAAGGCGCGCAGTAGAGGGCCGAAAACTCGTGTGCTCGGGGAGTAGTCATCCATAGGGGCTAATCGTAGGCTGGGTTTATGACGTACTGCTACACAGCTGCCGAAATTCGCGTCGCGGAACAGCCCTATCTGGACGCACAAACGCGTGACGACGAACTCATGCGCCACGCAGCCGCCGCTGTGTCGGAGGTGGCGGAGCGGATGCTCTCAGGGGCATCTCCGGAGCCTGGTCGCGGTCGCGTGCTGCTGTTGGTTGGATCGGGAGGCAATGGTGGCGATGCACTCTATGCTGGCCGAAACTTGTCCTCGGATGGGCATGGCGTGGATGCGGTTTTGCTGGGCTCGAAGCCGCATGAACGGGCGCTGAAAGCTTTTGAACTCGCAGGTGGGCGGGTGCTGCCGTTGGGGTGTGACCGGGAGACGGATTTATCGAAGATTCTGTGGTCGATTAGTGAAGACTACGCATTGATCATCGACGGCATCGTGGGGCTCGGAGGTCACGGCGCGCTGCGTGAAGAGGCCGCGTGGTTGGTGCGCGAAGCGCGGTTGGGCAAAGTTCCCATTCTCGCGGTTGATGTGCCGAGCGGCGTAGAAGCCGATACTGGGCGTACTTTTGACCCGCCTGCCCAGACCATCAATCCAGACCCTGATTTGGAGGAGGGACAGAACCCGTACTTGCCATCTCACGTCGAGGCCACGACAACGGTGACTTTCGGCGGTCTGCGCTACGCGCACTCGCTGTCCGAATCCTGTGGCACCGTCGAATTACACGAAATTGCGCTCGATGCCTTCTCCCTCGAACTTCCAGGACTGGGGCAGACGCTCTATGAAAACGGTACCTACAATGCCGTCCACCACCAGACTCCGACCGTGGAGTTCTACGAAGCCCTAGGCGGGAGCTTTCCGGCACCACTTGGCGCGATGACCCCGCTCGAACCCGGTGCTGCAGACCACAAGTACTCCACTGGAGTTACAGGAATCGCCGCCGGTAGCGAGGCGTATCCCGGCGCAGGTCAGCTGTGCGTCACCGCTGCCGTGCATGCGACCAGTCCCGCGGTCATCTATGTCGGCGACGCGGCCGCACGTAACCGCATCACCGCAGCCTTGCCGACGGTCATTACGCAGCAGGACTCGGTGGATCGCAAAGAGGTACGCGTCGATGCCTGGGTCGTCGGTCCCGGTCGGGGCACTGATGAGAAAGCCGCCGAGGAACTGCGAGACATTCTGGCCACTGACAAACCAGTGGTCATCGACGCTGACGCACTGACACTGCTGTCGAAGCATGAGGACATCCGACAGCTCGTTCGTGAGCGCGGCCAGGAGCGCAACCTGCGCACTGTTCTCACGCCGCACGCCGGTGAATTCGAGCGCCTGACCGGGCACGAGGTCACTAACCCCATCGCAGATGCGCGTGAACTTGCCGAGCAGTTCTCCTCCGAAGTGTTGCTCAAGGGACGCCGCACTGTGATGGTCAATCCGACAACGCAGCGCACAGTCGTGATTGACGCGGGTAGCTCCTGGGCAGCCACGCCGGGCTCTGGCGATGTACTGTCCGGGCTCCTCGGCGCCTGGGTAGCGCGTGGCGAAGCCCTCTATCTACCAGCAATTATTCATGCGCGCGCCGCATTTTTGGCCGCGCAGACAGAGTTCGGACCAGCACCCTGCAGCGCCCAGGACATCGCCGAATCCATCCGAGATGCCACCGCATGGTTCACCAACGAAGGCAGCAGTGGCAAAATACGGCTATGACTTCCTCGGCACCAGCCATCCTGACCCATACCGTTAATCTCGACGCGATCACCCACAATGTGAAGACCGTCAAGGCCATCGCAGGGGTGTCGGAATTCATGGCCGTCGTCAAGGCGGACGGCTACTCGCAGGGTGCGCTGCAGACCGCGCGTGCCGCGCTGGCCGGCGGGGCAACGCAGCTCGGTGTCGCAACAATCGACGAGGCGCTCTCCCTCCGCGAGGAACTCCGCGCCACGCTTGACGACGGCCACGCCATCCCCATCCTTGCCTGGATCTGGGACGCAGCGGCCACCTCGTTGGTGCAGCGAGCTGTGGCTGCAGATATTGACCTCGGTCTGCCGTCGATGGTTCATGCGCTGGCCGTGGCCAATGCCGGGCGGGCGCTGTCGGTGACACCACGTGTGACGGTGATGGTCGATACGGGCTTGGGGCGCTCGGGATTCTCTATGGCCAATGGGGACTTTGAGCATGCGGTCGCTCAGCTGGTTGAGCTGCACAAGACCGGTGCTCTGAACGTCACCGGTGCTTTCACGCACTTTGCGTGCGCGGATGAGCCGGGCCACGAGAGCGTCGATAAGCAGGCACAGAATTTCTGTGCTGCGATTGCGGCACTGCGTGAGGCGGGGCTGGACGAGCTGATTAACCATGCGGCGAATTCGCCGGCATCGTTGTCACGTCCTGACCTGGCCTTCGATATGGTGCGTCCAGGGCTGGCGATTTATGGTGGCGAGCCAATTGTGGGGATCACCCATGGATTGCGTCCGGCGATGAGGTGGGAAGCGTCGGTCATATTGGTCAAGAAGCTGCCGGCGGGGCAGTCGGTGTCCTACGGACAGACGTGGACAGCTGACCGCGATACCACCATCGGCATCGTGCCCTGTGGCTACGCCGACGGTATGATGCGCTCGGCCTCCGGGCATTTCGAGGTCAGCATCAATGGCACGCGCTATCCGCAGGTAGGGCGCGTGTGTATGGATCAATTCGTCGTCGACCTGGGGCCCGACACCGAAGTCGAGGCCGGCGACACTGCGGTTATCGTCGGTGATCCCACACTGGGGGAGCCCGGTCTCGATGACCTCGCGGAGGCATCCGGCACCATTAACTACGAAATCCTCACTGCGCCAAAGGGACGCAGCGAGCGAAAGTGGGTGCGCAGCCGCATCGCGCCAACCGCAGAGGACATGCGTGACCTCGGCGAGGAAATTGGCCGGGAGTTGGCAGCTGGGGATCTGGTGATTCTCGATGGCCCACTCGGCGCGGGCAAAACGACCCTCACGCAGGGCATCGCCCGCGGCATGAATGTGCGCGGTCGCGTGACGTCGCCGACGTTCACAATCGCCCGCGAGCACCGTCCGCTGGCAACCGACGGCGTCACCCTCATCCACGTCGACGCCTATCGACTCTTCGGCGAAGAGGGACCCGGCTCCGATGGCGAGGCCTTCGATGCGCTGGACTCGCTCGATTTGGACACCGACCTTGAGGACAGCGTCGTGGTCGCCGAGTGGGGAATGGGGCTCGCCGAGGTGCTCTCCGAGCGCTATCTACAGGTGAGTATCGATCGTTCGCGTGACGACGATGCCCGCGTCGTCACCTGGACGTGGAGCAAGTAGCTTCAAGTCGGTTCAAGTAGGTTACTGAGTATGAACATTTTGGCCGTTGACACATCGACTCCACAGGTCACCGCGGGAATTGTCCGCGATGGTGAAACCGTGGCCGAAAAGCTGCACCTGGATGCCCGTGCGCACAACGAGGTGCTGGTGCCGCTGATTCAGCAGTGCCTCACTGACAGTGGGGTGGCGGCAACCGAGCTAGATGCCGTGGTTGTCGGCTGTGGGCCGGGGCCGTTTACGGGCTTGCGCGTTGGTATGGCCACCGCAGCCTCCTTCGCCGACGCTCTGGGAATTCCCTGCTACGGCATCTGCAGCCTGGATTCGCTTGCGGGTGGGGTTGGCGATGAACTGGTCGTCACCGATGCCCGCCGCCGCGAGGTGTACTTCGCCGCCTACCGCGATGGCCAGCGGGTTTTCGGTCCGGCAGTGGCCAAGCCAGCCGACGTCATGGAGCTGCTCAAGGAAGAACTTGCAGCAGAAGCCGCCGACTTCGCGCCGAGCCAGGCCCGCGGCAGTCTCAGCCACATCGAGCAAATTGCCGGGCTTGAGGTTGCTGCCGAACAAGTCTTTCCCACTCCGACAGCCATGGTTGAAGCGGTCGACTTTGACTCCGCGCCGGGCCCACTGGTGCCGCTGTACTTGCGCCGTCCGGATGCCGTTGTCCCGAAGGCTATGAGATGAGCGTCGTCAAGCTAGTGCGTCTCGGACCTCCTGCGGCCAAGGCGTGTGCGGCGATTGAGGCGGAGCTGTTTGCCGGCGACGATCCCTGGCCGGAATCGGCCTTTATGGCAGAGCTGGCCGCGCCGAACAATTTCTACGTCGGGCTGATTGCAGATGTAGACGAGGACGAAGAACTGTGCGGCTATGCGGGGATTACCAAGCTGGGGCCTGCGGGGGCCGCCGAATACGAGATTCACACCATCGGGGTGGGGAAGAAGTGGCAGCGCCGGGGCTTTGGGACGCAGCTGATGGACGCGCTGATGGCAGCTGTGGCGGAGGATCCGGGCCCGGTGTTTTTGGAAGTTCGCACAGATAACGAACCCGCAATCGCTATGTATCGGCGCTATGGCTTCGAAAATATGGGGCTGCGAAAGAACTATTATCCGGGCTCTGGGGCGGATGCGTACACGATGTGTCGGCCTGAGTTGGCCAGCTAGATGTTGACGTATTGACTAATCTGCGTTAAACCAGGCACATGGCTAAAACCTTTGCAAAACAGCTCGTAGAAACCCTAGAGAAGCAGGGGGTCAAGCGAATCTTCGGACTCGTTGGAGATAGTTTGAACCCCATTGTCGACGCTGTGCGCGAGTCCTCCATTGAGTGGGTGCACGTTCGCAACGAAGAGGCTGCCGCCTTCGCCGCCGGCGCGGAGTCCCTGGTCACCGGCGAATTAGCAGTGTGTGCGGCCTCCTGCGGCCCGGGTAATACCCACCTCATTCAGGGCCTGTATGACTCCCACCGCAACGGCGCAAAGGTGCTGGCGCTGGCATCGCACATTCCTTCCCGCCAGATTGGCTCGAACTTCTTCCAGGAGACCCATCCGGAGTTCATCTTCAACGAGTGCTCCGGTTACTGCGAGATGGTCAACTCCGCTGAGCAGGGTGGCGTTGTTTTGCATCACGCTATCCAGTCGACCATGACTGGCCACGGTGTTTCCGTGCTGGTTCTGCCGGGCGACATTACAACGCATGAAGTGGAAAATGATGAGTTCGTCACCTCCACAATCAGCAGCGGTCGCCCAGTCGTATTCCCTGACGCCGGTCAGGCCGCCGCGCTTGCCGACGCAATCAACGAGGCTAAAACGGTCACGCTTTTCTGTGGCGCAGGCGTGAAGGACGCCCGCGAACAGGTGCTCAAGCTTGCGGAGAAAATTAAGTCGCCGGTGGGACATGCGCTGGGTGGCAAGATGTACATCCAGTACG
Organism: Corynebacterium sp. HMSC073B01; assembly: GCF_001838255.1. Taxonomy (NCBI): domain Bacteria; kingdom Bacillati; phylum Actinomycetota; class Actinomycetes; order Mycobacteriales; family Corynebacteriaceae; genus Corynebacterium; species Corynebacterium sp. HMSC073B01. The sequence continues at coordinate 92,005 of NZ_KV836168.1, forward strand.
ACAATCCCTATGACGTCGGCATGTCCGGCCTGCTGGGCTACGGCGCCTGCCACGATGCCTCCAACGATGCTGATCTGTTGATTCTGCTCGGTACTGACTTCCCGTACAACGACTTCCTGCCGACTAAGAACGTCGCACAGGTCGATATCGATGGTCGTGCCATCGGTCGTCGTACCACGGTGAAGTACCCAGTCGTCGGCGATGTGGCTGCCACAATCGAAACCATCCTGCCGCACCTGGATGAAAAGACCGACCGCTCCTTCCTGGACAAGCAGCTGCGGAACCACGAGCGCCTGCTCAGCCACGTCATCGAGGCATACACCCACGACGTTGAGAACATGCGCCCGATTCACCCGGAGTATGTAGCCGACCTGATTGATAAGTACGCCGATGACGATGCCGTCTTCACCGTGGATACCGGCATGGGCAATGTCTGGGCTGCACGCTACGTCACGCCGAATGGCAAGCGAGAGCAGATTGGTTCTTTCCGTCACGGCACCATGGCCAATGCACTGTCGCAGGCCATTGGTGTGCAGGCTGCTGACCGGGACCGTCAGGTCATTACCTTCAACGGTGACGGTGGCCTGTCAATGCTGCTCGGTGAGCTCATCACCGTGAAGCAGGAGCAGCTGCCCATCAAGATGTTTGTGTTCAATAACTCCTCGCTCGGCATGGTCAAGCTGGAAATGCTGGTTCAGGGGCTGCCGGAGCACGAGACCGACCACGACGCAGTGGACTACGCCGGAGTCGCAGAGTCGTTGGGTATCAAGGCCATCCGAATTGAAGATCCGGCCGATGCGCCTCGCCTGATTCAAGAGGCGCTGGCATACGACGGCCCGGTGCTGGTGGATATGATCACCGACCCGAATGCCCTGTCCATCCCGGCAAACATCACCTGGGACATGCTGATGGGATTCTCCAAGGCCGCTACTCGCACCGTCTTCGGCGGCGGCGTTGGTCAGATGATCAACATGGCACGGTCGAACCTCCGCAACATCCCGCGGCCATAGTGGGGGTAGCGCTCTCGAGATGCGGGAGTGGGTGCGGTGCGGTACCTCTGTTTCCATGATTAAAGGTTTTCTGGTGAACCCTGACCTGACGCATCGCATCGTCGAATTTGAGTTGGAGGCCGCTGCTACATTCCTCGGCGGAGTTTCCTCCGACCGTGTTTCGGTGGCATTCCAAGAAGACGGCGCCGATTACGCCGCTCTCTACAACCCGACGGCCAAGGCTGAGGGCGCTGAACCGAATCCGGTCGCGTCCCTCGGCCGCAATGAGGCTGCTACGGGCAACTCGGCTTTCTTTACCGACCCCACCACCGCAATTTGCGGAACGGTCGTATTTGTCGACGCCGAGGGCAAGGATATCGGCGACGAGGAAATCGAGCGTATTAAGCACGGTATGCGCGCCGTGCGTCACTACCGCGATGACTACCCAGAGGAATACGCTCTCTGGCGTGCCGCTGTGCGGAACCTCGGTCGCCTCGAAATTTAAACTCGGTCGCTGGTAAGTGACCCGGTGGTGCGCTAGTACCATGACTGCTATGACCGAGTTGACCCTGCTGGCAATCGAGAGTTCCTGCGATGAGACTGGCGCTGCAGTGATGCGTGTGCGCTACGACGACACCGACACCAGCACCCCCGCCATTCCCGAGGTGGAAGTGCTTGCCGACGTCGTCGCATCCTCCATGGAACAGCACGCCCGCTTCGGTGGTGTGGTCCCGGAGATTGCTTCCCGCGCTCATTTGGAAGCCCTGCAGCCAGTAGTCTCCGAGGCGCGCGCGCAAGCAGCTGCCAAGCTCGGTATCGATACTTTTATCCCAGATGCCGTCGCCGCTACCGTGGGACCCGGTCTCGCTGGTGCGCTGCTGGTCGGTTCGGCAGGCGCGAAGGCTTATGCCGCCGCCTGGGGTGTGCCTTTCTACGGCATTAATCACCTTGGTGGCCACGTTGCTGTCGGAGCTCTCGACGGCGCGGATTTGTCCAACGCAGTGGCGCTCTTGGTTTCCGGCGGGCACACGCAGCTGCTGCGCGTACAGGGGGTTGGTCGTCCGATGGAGGAGCTCGGATCGACGCTTGACGACGCAGCCGGAGAGGCATACGACAAGGTTTCGAGGCTGCTTGGGTTGGGTTACCCGGGCGGCCCGATTATCGATAAGTTGGCTAAGCAGGGAAATCGCAAGGCCATCGCGTTTCCTCGCGCCATGATGCGCCAGCAGGATGCGCGCCATGACTTCTCCTTCTCCGGCTTGAAAACCGCCGTGGCTCGCTATGTCGAGGCGGCAGAGAAGGAAGGTCGTGAATACTCCGTAGAGGACGTCTGTGCTTCCTTCCAGGAGGCGGTCTGCGATGTATTGACCAAGAAGGCCGTTCGCGCAGCTCAGGATGTGGGGGCCACTACGCTGCTGCTCGGTGGTGGTGTGGCTGCGAACTCGAGGTTGCGTGAACTTGCAGCGGCGCGAGCTACCTCGGCGGGAATTACGCTGCACGTGCCACCGATTAAGTTGTGCACCGACAACGGTGTCATGATTGGCGCAGCTGCCGCCTACCTCATTGCCGCGGGGGTCAAGCCCTCTGGCTACGCCTGCCCGACCGACCCCTCCATGCCTGTGGAAGATCCTGTAATGCAATAAGCAGTGATTGCCCCTCGGCTCCGTTTAGCGGAGACTGTGAGGCGTCGGAGTTCCCAACCACGGAGGAAAACTTTACGATTGTCGCCTGTGACGGATGGTGGGCGATAGGTGGACGCGCAAACAGTGGGGGCTGGCGGTTTACCAATGGGACGAAGGTGCCTGGCAAAGGAGGGAGCCAGACAGTCGTTACACGACTGGTTCTGGTGGCCCCTGCTTTACGGATGAGTACATCAAGGAACACGGGATGACGGTTACTGTGTTCGGTCGTATGGCTTGCAACCCCGACAAGCTGACCAATTAGCATTAGCGCTCACTGTTGTTGAGTGTTAGCACTTGCAGAGGTAGAGTGCTAACGAAGGTTGTTTGACACACAGTTGTTCACCCGCGACGACGGCTGTGCACGGCAGACCAACCGGCACAAGAACATCACATCACCGCATGTATGGAGGAATTCATCGTGGCGAACGTCAACATCAAGCCGCTGGAGGACCGCGTCCTCGTTCAGATCAACGAAGCAGAGACCACCACGGCTTCTGGCCTGGTTATCCCGGACTCCGCTAAGGAGAAGCCGCAGGAGGCTACCGTTATCGCAGTTGGTCCGGGTCGTTGGGCCGATGACGATGACCGCATTCCTATGGACGTCAAGGAGGGCGACATCGTCATCTTCTCCAAGTACGGCGGCACTGAGCTGAAGTACCAGGGCGAGGAGTACCTGCTGCTGTCGCAGCGCGACATCCTGGCTGTTATCGAGAACTAAAGGGAGGACGTACCCACACATGGCGAAGCTGATTGCTTTTAACGAAGAGGCTCGCGAAGGCCTCAAGCGCGGTGTGGACACGCTTGCCGACGCAGTCAAGGTCACGCTTGGCCCGAAGGGTCGCAACGTAGTCCTGGACAAGGCCTTCGGCGGTCCGCTGGTCACCAATGACGGTGTGACCATCGCCCGCGACATCGACGTTGAGGATCCGTTTGAGAACCTCGGCGCGCAGTTGGTTAAGTCCGTTGCGGTCAAGACCAATGACGTTGCCGGTGACGGCACTACTACCGCAACGCTGCTGGCACAGGCGCTAGTCCACGAGGGGCTGCGCAACGTTGCAGCCGGCGCAAACCCGATTTCTCTGAATCGCGGTATTCACGCTGCATCCGACAAGGCGGTTGAGCTGCTGAAGCAGCGTGCCACCCCGGTCAGCAGCTCTGCTGCCATCGCGCAGGTGGCAACCGTTTCCTCGCGCGACACTGAAATCGGTGACCTGGTTGCAGGTGCCATGGACAAGGTCGGCAAGGACGGCGTCGTCTCTGTGGAGGAGTCGCAGTCGATTGCCACCGAGCTGTCCGTGACCGAGGGCGTGTCCTTCAACAAAGGCTTCCTCTCGCCGTACTTCATTACCGACGTTGAGGCTCAGCAGGCAATTCTCGACGGTGCGCAGGTGCTGCTGGTCCGCGAGAAGATTTCCTCCCTGCCGGAGTTCCTGCCGATTCTGGAGAAGATTGCCGAGTCCGGCAAGCCGACTCTGATCATGGCTGAGGATATCGAGGGCGAGGCTCTGTCCGCGCTGGTTATCAACGCTATGCGCAAGACCTTGAAGGTCGCCGCAGTGAAGGCACCGTACTTCGGTGACCGTCGTAAGGCGTTCATGGATGACCTGGCAGTTGTCACCGGTGCAACCGTCGTTACGGCTGACACTGGCATGCAGCTGAAGGACGTTGGACTTGAGGTGCTGGGTAACGCACGCCGCATCACCATTACCAAGGACGAGACCGTCCTGGTTGACGGTGCTGGCACCGCTGAGGCCGTGGAAGAGCGTCGGAACCAGATCCGTGCCGAGATTGAGCGCACTGACTCTGACTGGGATCGCGAGAAGCTGGAAGAGCGTCTGGCGAAGCTCTCTGGCGGTGTGGCTGTTATTAAGGTCGGCGCTGCAACCGAGACCGAGGTCAATGAGCGCAAGCTGCGCGTTGAGGATGCCATTAACGCTGCTCGTGCAGCAGCTCAAGAAGGCGTCATCGCCGGTGGCGGTTCCGTACTGGTGCAGATTTCCCGTGAACTCGAGGCATTTGCTGACGAGTTCGAGGGTGACGAGGCAGTCGGTGTCCGTGCAGTTGCCAAGGCTCTGACCCGTCCGGCTTTCTGGATTGCTGAGAATGCTGGTAAGGATGGCGCAGTTGTCGTTTACCACATCGGAGAGCTGGAGAACGGCAACGGCTACAACGCTGCTACTGACACTTACGAGAACCTGATTGAGTCCGGCGTCATTGACCCGGTCAAGGTCACTCACTCCGCAGTCGTCAACGCAACCTCCGTGGCACGCATGCTGCTGACCACTGAGGCTTCCGTTGTGGACAAGCCGGAAGAGGAGCCGGAGCACGATCACGCTCACTAATTTCCCGTGAGCTAGTGCGCTAGCTGCTAGTACGTGAAATGCGGGTTAAGTGACAAAAAGTGTGTCCGCTCGGT